>JADGEP010000400.1 GCA_016744275.1 Candidatus Krumholzibacteriia bacterium
CTCTAACATCGGCCCTAAAAACATAACCATAGGGCAAAGAAAAAGCGTTTCAGTAAAGCCAATTCTGGTCCGGAAAGGATATTCCGGCTGAGACGCAAAGGATGTCCAACCATCATTTCAAGGAGGAATGTCATGGGAATCCGCATTAACACAAATATCAGCTCGCTGAACACGCAACGCCATCTGGCGAAAAGCTCCAACTCCTTCCAGAAAAGCATGGAGAAGTTGAGCTCCGGTCTGCGTATCAATCGCGCTGGTGACGACGCTGCTGGCCTGGCCATCAGTGAAGGATTGAAATCCGACATCCGGGCCATGGACCAGGCTTCCCGGAACGCAGCCGACGGCATCTCCCTGGTGCAAACGGCTGAAGGCGCGATGGACGAGGTTTCGAACATCCTGCTGCGTATGAAGGAATTGGCTGAGCAGTCCCTGAACGGCACGTTGTCCGATACGGACCGCGGCTATCTCAACAGTGAGTACACAGCTCTCCAAGACGAAATCACGCGTATCAGCGACAGTACCGAATTCAACGGCGTCAGCCTGTTGGACGGCTCGGGCGGCAACGTGAAAATCCAGGTCGGTATCGGCACTTCGGCTTCCGACAGCGTGACTGTTGCGCTGGGAACCAATCGTGACCACACCACCTTGGGCGTGACCACTGCAGTCGATACGGCCGCCAACGCCGGCACGGCCATGGGGCAAATCGATTCTGCCCTGGAGACGGTTGTTGGCGCTCGCGGTACTTTTGGTGCGGTGCAAAACCGGCTGGAAGCCTCGATTCGCAACATCAACATGACCAGTGAAAACCTTTCGGCAGCAAATAGCCGGATCCGGGACGTGGATGTGGCGAAGGAAACTTCGCGCATGACCAGTTTCCAGATCCTGCAGCAGGCTGGTGTCTCCATGCTGGCTCAGGCCAACATGACCAGCGGCCTGGCGATGTCGTTGATGGGTTAGATCTAATCGGGGGCCCCGTTTGACGGGGCCCCCACTACTCACAATCGAAAGCGAGCGGAGTTGACATCATGGCCACCATCAACATTTCCAGTGGAGGGATTGACACCAAACTGATCCGGCAGGCCGCCGAGTTGACCAACAGGCGGGCGACCGAAAAAGCCGATGAACCCTCCCAGCGCGAGCCCCTGGCGACCCACGCCAACGAAGAACCCGCCCAAACCATCTCCATCGACGACCTGCATAACATGGTAGTCGAGATACAGGAAAGCCTAGACAACACCTCTGCGGAGCCTTTAAAGGTGGCTTTCAGGATGGACGAAAGGGCCGAAGGCTTCGTCATCCAGATCCGCGACGAGAATGGCGAACTGGTCCGGCAGTTTCCTCCGGAGAAAGTCCTAAACCTGCGCAGCAAACTGGACGAACTCTCAGGTATGGTCATTGACGAGATGACGTAGCTGACGGAGCTCGGACAGTGTCGAAGGATCGACAATCTGACTGAACTAGGGAGATTATCATGGCAGCCGTTTCCTTTTCCGGACTCGCTACAGGTCTGGATACCGGCAGTATTGTCGCGCAACTTGTTGAGCTCAAGCGCGCACCCGTTTACCGCCTGCAAGCACGAGTGCAGGGCTACGAAGCCCAGAAAAAAGCGCTCGACACCTTCAAGACCAAATTGCTGGCCCTGCAGACGGCCGCCAAAGGCATGGACAGTGTCGGCGAATTCAGCAGTCTCAAAGCCACCTCCAGCGACGAAGAGGCGATCACCGTATCGGCCGACTCCGGCGCAGCACCGGGCAGTTACAAGATCGATGTGACCAAGCTGGCGGTGCCCCAGAAAGACATCTCCCAAGGCTACGACTCCAAGGCCGATTCATTGGGCAGCGGCCTGATGTCCTTTACGGTCAATGGCGAAACCACCGACCTGACCTTGGTGGGCTACACGAGCCTGGAAAGCCTTGCGACTAAAATCAACAACGACGTGGCCGGCGTCAGCGCCTCCATCGTCTACGACGGCAGCGAAACTGGCGGCTACCGCCTGGTGATGAGCAGCAGCGAATCCGGATCCGACGCGGCCTTCTCAGTCGATATGAGTGGCATGTCCGGTGGCTTGACTCCCATCATGACCAACTCGCAACTGGCCGGCGATGCCGAATTTACCGTTGATGACATCCCCATCACCGGCACCGGCAACAATCCCACTGAAGTGATCAGTGGCTTGTCGCTGGACTTGCTGAAGATCGGAACTTCCACCGTTACAATCGAAACGGACGTGGAAGGTATTTCCGAAAACGTACAAGCACTTGTCGACTCCTACAACGATCTTTTCGGTTTCATCGAGACCCAATCGGCGGTCGGTGGCGACTTGCGGGACAACCCCACCCTCAGGGCTGTTTCCAGCCGCATGCAGTCCATTTTCAGCTCTTCTCTCTCCGGTGGGCTGGGTGACATCTCTTTGATGTCTCAAGTGGGGATCAAACGCGGTGAAGGCCGCCTGCTCTCCTTTGAAGCCTCGGATTTCAAGGATGCCCTGACCGCAAACTTCGGCGGTGTTCGTGACCTGTTCATCGAGCGCGAAGGAAACCTTGGCAAGACTTACCTGATCGACCAAGCCGTCGAGGGCATGACCGACTCCATCGACGGATTGTTCCGCATTTCCAAAGATGCCCTGGATACGAAAATCGACAATGCGGACGGCAGCATCGAACGCTACGAACGCAGCATCGAATCATACCGCTTGACCATCACCCGCCGTTTCACTGCCATGGAACAGATGGTCAGCCAATTGAACGCCCAGGGTGCCTATTTGAGTGGAATCCAAAGCAACATGAACAACTAGGGAAAGTAAGGGAAGAACATGTACACCAGGACAGGCGTCCAGGCTTATCGCGAGACCGACATCCATTCCATGACCAGGGAAAAGATGATCGTCCTGCTTTATGAAAAAATCGTTAGTGACCTTGAAGAAGCCAAAGCGGCCACCGAACGCGGCGACCGGGTGGCGATGACCAAACGCATCAACCATTCCCAGCGCATTATCAGCGAATTGCGCAGCGCCCTGGACCACTCCATAGGCGGCGACATCAGCCGCAATCTCGACTCGCTGTACGACTTCATGTACCACGAGCACCTGGAAATGATGGTCGATCAAGAGGCCCGCCACGTCGACAATTGCATCCGGGTGGTCACACCGCTGCTGGACGCCTGGCGCAATGTGCCGGTCGGCACCGGCGAAAAGGCCGCTCGCGACCACGCCCGAGGGCTGCTGAAAGTCCCCGGTGGCCCGGAAAATGCTACGGAATCAGGCAACAACACTGCTGGCCGGGATGCCGATCCGGAATCCCATTCCCCCAGCTCGGTTCCCGAAAAATCAGAATTGGTATCGGTATCTGCCTGAAATGAACCTACTGAGCACAATACAAACCGCCTTGGAGTTGACAAGCCAGCTTCAACTGGCTCTCGACGAGGGCCAATTGGAGAAGTTTGCCGAGGTGCTGCAGGAACGCGAAACGGTGATGGTCCAATTCCAGTCACATCACGAGGATGCCGACAGTGCCACTCAGGCTGAATG
>JADGEP010000401.1 GCA_016744275.1 Candidatus Krumholzibacteriia bacterium
TGTTTTCACGCCAGCAAAAAATTGACTGAAGCCCGGCCAGGGATCTAACCCTACTAAAATGGTTGATAATTCCTTAACGTTGATTATTTTGTTGTGACAAACATTTCTTTGCATCACAAAGACAAAGGAAGATTTTACGCCATGAAGCCTTCAGTAATTGCTGCTAAGTGTATGCAAAATAAACGAATGACGTTACCTGTGGTGATATTTGTGCTCCTGCTGATCTCGGTTCAACCGGCGATTGCTGGCCGATTCATGCTGTTAACTGAGGCCGAAACGTTCCCCAAGGGGTTGGGCGAATTTGTCCAAGTTGGCAGCTGGCAGGAAAGCAACGGCGTGCCTGAATCCATCTCGACCACCAACCTGCAGATCGGATTGGAATTTGGAATCGCTTCCAGAGTGCACGTGGGAATGGCGCTGCCTGCCGTTGCCAACGAAAGCGGACCTGGAGGCCACCACACCAGGTTCGGTGGGACGGGGATGTGGGCGGTTTACAACGCAGTGAAACCGAGTCCCAATCAGCTAGGTGTGTCCTTTGGTGTTGGAGTGGCTGAGTGGAACGACAACCTTTCTGTGGATGGCAGCGTGATTCTGGAAGAGTCCTGGAACCAGTGGTTGCTGGTCACGAACTTGTCTGCGGGGCGCGCCTGGATTCGCGATGGTTCGGAGGGCGACCATGGCTTCTTGATTCATCGCCTGGGTATCAGTTGTGAAGTGAATGGATCGGTTTCACTGGCTGTGGAAGCCGAGTGGAATCTCAGCCACCGCGGTGGATTCACTTACCAAACCGACGGTGTGAAAGTGGGCCCGGCGGTGGTCTGGAATGGCCGTCGACTGTGGCTGCTGGGCGGCCTTCTCTTTGAATTGAACGACGGCTCGGAACAAGAAGGAGCAGCGCTTCAATTTCAGGCCGGGCTGGCATTCTAGATTTCTGATTTTTGGCACCAAAACACCGGATTATTTTTGGTCGCAGGCAAACACCTGCATCCAATCATCCTTGATGCTCACTTCGTAGGCGGCAGCGTTCGTCTTGACCAAATCGGCAATCTTGTCCGTGCCCCGGTCATACTTGTACTCCCGTTTCTTATCATCGTGATGAACCCAAAGGCCCAGTGCGCGGTAGGGCCCGGTGACGGCCCAGCGAATCATCGCCTGGTCATTGTTGCTATTGCCGGCGGCGAACACCGGGCGCTTGCCGATGCGGGTCTCGATAGCGGCGGGTTTGTTTTCGTGGCCGTTGTAGTTCTGCATCTCGCCCCGCACCAAGACACCTTTGCCGTCGACTTCGTGATAGACCGGTTGCGTCCAACTGCCGATCACGTGTCCGGGAGGAACGCCGAGCACATCTTCGGTATAGGACCGTACAAAGCCTTGGGCCGCGCCCGTGACGATCCAGATCTGAAAGCCGTGCTCTGATAGCAACGCCTGCAATTCCAGCATGCCCAAATAGTACAACTCGGTATGGCGTACTCCGAAGCGTTCGTGGCGCGTGCGTCGCAGCCAGGATCGGGCCGAGTCGCGATAGGCGGCAACGGGCATGCCGGCAAATGCGGCATTCATCCGGGAATAGGCTTCGCTCATGCCAAATTTGCGCAGGGCCTTACGGTCGTTGGCGATCCAGGCCTTGTAGGGCATGGCTTGGCCGTCAATCTTGCCGTTGATCGCCAGGCTGTTGAGTAAAGACGCCTGAAATTCGGCCGAGGCAAAGCCGGGGCGTTCACACCAACTGGTGCCGTCATTGTCGAAAACGGCGACCCGGTCAGAAGCCGGAATAAAATCCGGGTGGGTGCGGTCGGTGATACTTGTCACCCAGTCCAGGATGGCGCTCTTGGTGGCTCCTTCACGCCACGATGGCAAGGGGTCAGCGACGGCGTTGGCGGTCCAGAGCAATAGCAGGCAAAACGACATCAGAATGCGCATGGATATCTTTCTCGGTTGTGTCTTTGGAGTCCGAAAAAATGGCCCAACAGGTTTCCCTGTCGGGCCATTCTAATGGCAAACGTCTGTCTCGGCTAGGGGGCAGTGAACGTTTGGTTGGCGTTGATGGCGCCGCTGGTTTTGCCCAACGAATTTTGCCACGTGAAATCACCATACGAGCTGCCGGATCCGCCCAGCTGCAGCGAGTTGTTTTTGCTGCCTGAAGAGGATTCGCTAACCCCAATATTGGTCGACGTCATGCCTGACGCCGGCCCGTTGGTGGCCGTGAAGCTGCCTTCATAGCTGAGGAATTGCACCACGTTTCCGGAGTCATCCACCAAAGCAATGCCATCGGGCGCGCCATTCTGCAAACCCTTGGTATTGATGTATTTGGTGCCCAATCCGGCTTGTTGGTTGGGGAGGGTGCCTGACAGGTTCCAGGTCTTGTAGGTG
Organism: Candidatus Krumholzibacteriia bacterium; assembly: GCA_016744275.1. GTDB lineage: Bacteria > Krumholzibacteriota > Krumholzibacteriia > LZORAL124-64-63 > LZORAL124-64-63 > JAGRNP01. Next base: position 2,371 of record JADGEP010000401.1, read on the forward strand.
CCGCCGCCGTTGCCGTTGTAGGCAACGATGGTCCAACCGCTCAGGCTGGTGCCCGAAGTGCCAGCGACCTCGACCCGCTCATTGGAATCCCGACCCGAGTCGTCGTAGTGGAACTCGTTGATCCATACTTCGGTGCCGCCTCCGCCCGGTGCGGTGGGTGAGGCGCTGGCGGCCGCAGAGTTGGCCGATTCGTTGCCGGTCAGGTCACTGGCGGTGACGACGTAGTAGTAGGTCGTGCCGTTGGCAACGCTGTTATCGGTGTAGGAATTGCTGCCGAGCAGTGCGCCGTTGAGTTCCGAATAGGGGCCACCACTGTTGGTGCCGCGATACACGGTGTATCCCTCAAGATCATTCTCACCGTTGGCGGACCAGGAAAGGCTCACCGTCGCGTCGCCGGCCGTTGCGCTCAATCCCGAGGGAGTGGCCGGAGCCGTGGTATCGACAATGGAGGCCGTCGTGATGTCGTCGCCTTCGGCGGCTTGGTTATCAGTCACGGTCAAAGTCACCGTATAGAGCCCGGTCGCAGCGTAGGTGTGGCTCGGGTTCTGAGCCGTCGAAGTATTGCCGTCGCCGAAGTCCCAAGCGTAAGCGACGATGGTGCCGTCGGGGTCAAAGGATCCGGCTGCAGAGAAGCTGAGGCTGCTGCCAAATTCACCACTGTAGGTGCCATTGGCCACGGCTGTTGGCGCCTGGTTGGCCGGTCCGCCACCAGCAAAAGACTGGCCGGTGTTGACGGCGCCGGAGGTATTGCTCTGGGCTGCCTGCCAGGTGAAGTCGCCGCTGGTGGAACCGGTGCCTGCCAACTGCAGGGAATAACCGATCGGAGTCGAGGATGTCTCAGAGACACCCACATTGACCGAAGCGGTTCCCGAAGCAGGCCCGTTGGTCGCATTGACCGTGCCTTCGTAGCTGATGAACTCGATCACGGTGCCGCTGCCATCAACCAGAGCCAAGCCATCGGGCGCACCGTTTTGCAGCCCGGATATGCTGAAGGCCAACGTGCCTATGCCGCCCTGCTGGTCGGCGATGGTGCCACTCAGGTTGGTGGTCTTGTAGGTGGTGCCGCCGTTTCCGTTGTAGGCTACGATCGACCAGCCCGCAAGGTTGGTTCCAGCAGTACCGGCCACCTCGACAAATTCACCGACATCGGTGC
>JADGEP010000402.1 GCA_016744275.1 Candidatus Krumholzibacteriia bacterium
ATGAGAACCAGATGGTTCACCACATCACCGGGCACATCAAAACACCCGCCGCCGTAGGATTCCAGGGCCGGCCCACCGTCGATGCCCGTGCATACCGGCCCCAACTGCAGGGCCGCCTTGATCTGTTCCACGTCATTGCTGATGTAGTTGAAGCCATCGATCCAGGCGTATTTTTTGTAGTTGTCCTGTTCGCAGGGAGCAACGGGCGGATCAGCCTGCTGGTACGGATGGCAATTTTCCAGCACGGCGCCGCGCTGCTGAAAAACGTAGTAGGCGGCATCAGCCCATCCCCCACCACAGCCGGCGCCATAAGGGTTGCAACTGACGACCTGCTGCTCGGACAGATCCAGTTCCACACCGTAATAAATCTTCACGAACGCTTCCATCTCAGCAGTCGCGGCAAAGGCCCAGCAGGATCCACAACTGGCCTGATTTTTCACCGGCGTGACGCCGCCCAGGTCTCGCCAGTTCAGACTGGTGGGCAATGTCTTGTTGATGGGAAAAATTTTGAGGTGCTTTTCAAGCTCGGCCTGATAGCCCGGCGGCGGCACATAGCCATTGAGGTTGGCCCGCTCATCGGGGCTCAGCGACCGGCTGAATGTTTCGTCAACTTCCCAGTGACCACCGTTTTCGGCGGCCAGGCGACGCAGCGCCTCAAAGTCCGGCTCTCCATTGGCCATGGCCTCGCCTGTCCCAACAATCAGGACAAAAATCATCATCAAAAATGAGGCAAATAACCCGGTTGAATGGCGCAACATCTCGGACCTTTCAGGCACAATGACACAGAAAAAGACGATCTGTAGACCGCCTGCAATAAGCTGACCCCACCAGCATCATAGCAGGTTTAGACTACAAAAAAAAGACGGTGATCAATAAACAGACACGGGATCGACGTCGTGCACCACGTCCACTCCCCGGTAACTGCCGCGCAAACTGGCCAGAACCCCACGCAACCAGACCTTCTCCTCCTTGTTGAGGGTGCCTTTGATCAGGATCTGAAAGCGGAAGCGGTCGTGCAGGCGGGGGAACACCGCTGGCGCAGGTCCCAAAACGGTCAACCCGGGACGGATGAAACTTTCGCGCACCACTTCGGCCAAGCGGTCGGCCGCCTCTGAAGCTTCGCCCTGTTTTTTGCCCGTGACACCGAGGCGCATCAGGCGGCGATGCGGCGGGTAACCCAAGGCCTTGCGCGCCGGCAATTCGTCGTCGATAAAGGTCTGGTAATCGTGGGCCGCAGCCGCCTGGATCACCGGATGTTCCGGCTGCCAGGCCTGGAAGACCACCCGGCCATTGCCCGTGCGGCCCGAGCGCCCCGCCACCTGGGTAAGCAGCTGGAACGACCGTTCGGCGGCGCGAAAGTCAGGCAGCCCCAAGCCGTCGTCCGCCGCCAATACACCCACCAGCGAAACATTGGGAAAGTGGTGCCCTTTGGCCACCATCTGGGTACCGATCAGGATGTCCGCTTCACCGCGGGCAAAGGCGGCCAGGATTTTTTTATGACTGCCTCGCCGCGTGGTCGTATCGCGATCCAGGCGCAACAGCCGAGCCTCCGGGAAATGGGCCTGCAGATGCAGCTCCACTTTTTCCGTGCCCCCGCCCGAAGGCTTGGTCTCTTCGGAGCCACAATCAGGGCAGGTTTCCGGCAAATTTTCGGTGTGCCCACAGTAATGGCAAAGCAGGCGCCGGGGCCGCAAGTGGTAGGTCAGGCCGATGTCGCAATTGGGGCACATCACCACCTCGCCACACGAGGTGCACTGCACCACCCGCGCAAACCCGCGGCGATTGTAGTACAAAATGATCTGCTGTCCGGCCGCCAGGGTTTCGTGCATGGCCTCGGTCAAGGCCGGCGTGAAGCCTTCGACAGTCTTAGCCCCGCGCATATCCACCACTTCGACCAGCGGCAGGGTTCCGCCCATGCGCTCGGGCAATTCCAACAATTCAAAACGCTCGTTGCGCGCGTTGTTCATGCTCTCGAGGTCCGGAGTGGCCGACCCCAGCACCACCAACGCCTTGTTTTCCCGCCCCCGCACCAAGGCGGTGTGCCGGGCGTGGTAACGAGGCTTTTCATCCTGCTTGTAGGAGTTTTCATGCTCTTCGTCGACCACGATGATGCCCAGATTTTTTAAAGGCGCAAAAAGGGCCGAGCGTGGCCCCACCACCACATCGATTTCACCGCGAGCCGCGCCTTCGTGCACCAGGCAGCGTTGGCCTGCCGACAAGCCGCTGTGGATCGCGGCCACCCGCTCGCCAAAGCGGGCCGAGATGCGCGACAGCGTCTGGGGAGTCAGCGCGATTTCAGGCAAAAGGAAGATGGCCGTCCGGCCAAGGGCCAGGGCCTCTTCGATCAGCGTCAGGTACACTTCGGTCTTGCCGCTGCCAGTCACTCCGTGCAGCAGCATGGCCGAGAATTGCTGGCTTTTCAGGTGGGTGCTACCCGCAGCAACGGCCGTTTTTTGGGCCGCTGACAATTCGAACAACGGCTTGTCGACTTCGGGATACAATTCGTCGGCAGTGCGCCCGCCCCGCGCCTTGGTGCCCGGTGCCGGAGGATGAAACAGCGGCACCACTTCGCCCAATGGCAACAGGTAGTAGTCAGCCAACCAGCGGGCAACCTTCATCCGCTCGGCGCCGATCCGGTATTCGGGGCCGTAGACCTGCCCCACATCTTTCAGCTTCACCCCGTCAACCTCACGGGCATCGGCGGCCAAGCCCTGCACCCCGACCACCACGCCGGTCACTTTGCGCCGGCGGCCAAAAGGCACCACCACCAAATCCCCCACTACAGCGGGTTCGGTCTCTGTGGGCCGGGCATACCGGTAGGAAAACGTCTGGTCCAGGGGCACTGGCAGCGCAATTTCCACAAGTTGGCAGGGGTTGGTCGGGTCCAATTCTCGGGCATCCTTCGGGCGATATTTCCAGGGCAACTGCGGCAAGCCATAGTACTGCGCTAATTCCCGGGCGTCCATCTTCGTGCTTGGCACCAGCCACGGCCTGTTTCATAAAAAAAGCCCTCCGCAGTTGCGGAAGGCTTTCGAAGAACTCAATGGTCAGATTCAGCGGGCAGCGCCCAGCAACCCCTGCACCGCTTCAATCACCCGTTGGGGGCTGAACGGCTTGGTGATGTAGTCATCGGCGCCCGCTTCTTCGCCGGCCTCACGGTCGGCTTTGCTCGAACGTGCGGTCAATAAAATCACGGGGATGGCCGCCGTCGCCTCATCCTCTTTCAGCGCCCGGCAGGTCTCGATTCCCCCTTTGCCCGGCATCATGACATCCAGGATGATCAGATCAGGCCGATTCTCACGGGCCAGATTCAGGGCATCTTCGCCGGTGTGCGCGCTCAGGACGTCAAAACCCTCAGCGTGCAGGCTGAAATCCAGAATATGGCGGATATTGTGTTCGTCGTCCGCAATCAAAACTGTGTGCAAGAGGTGTCCTCCCGTAGGCGATGTAGAATTGCTGATTCCTCTATCGGCACCTGTGGGACCAAGTTGAATCC
>JADGEP010000403.1 GCA_016744275.1 Candidatus Krumholzibacteriia bacterium
CCTCCAGGATGTAATTTGCATTAAGACAAATCAAAACAACCAGTCTTATTTGTAAATGCGGGGAAACCTGGAAAGGTGAGACATCATTTTTGAAACCGGGCTAATGTGCTGCCCCCAGCCTCAGGTGAGGACTACTGCGCTGGCCTGTATTAACTGGGGACGGTCTGAGAAAATTCGTGGGCAACATACCCACCGCAACTATGGGTATCGTTTCACGGGCAGGTACATGGGATGCCCAATTCAACGCCCAATGATCTATTGGATTCTTGCAGTCATGACTGTCTCGCCCATTGCCGGGCTTTTGCTGCACAAAAGGTTTTGCCAGCAGAAGTTACCCTTGGATTATTCGTAGCTGAGCGCGTCCACCGGATTGAGCCGGGAAGCCCGAACGGCCGGCAGCATTCCAAAACAGATACCCACCGCCGAACAGAACACCAGCCCAAGAACCGCCCATTCCATGGGCACATTGACGTCCATCGGCGTGAACAGGGTAACCACGTTCCCCAGTCCGAAACCCGCCATGACACCGATCACGCCCCCGATGTTGCACAGGATAACAGCCTCCAGCAGGAATTGAAGCAGGATGCTGCGGGGTTTGGCGCCCAGGGATTTGCGGATGCCAATCTCCCGGGTACGTTCAGTCACCGAAACCAGCATGATGTTCATGATGCCGATGCCGGCCACGACCAGAGCAATGATCCCGATCACGAAGGCTGCAAGTTTCACGCCCTGAGTCATCTCGTTGAACTGGGTGATCAGGCTTTCGCTGCTGAAGAAATCGAAGTTGTCTTCCTCATTGGCCTTCAGGCCGCGCTCGCGCCGCATCAGTTGTCGCGTTTCCTCAAGGGCGTCGGCGGCGAGTTCGGGCGTGGTCGCGCGGACTGTGATGTTGACCGACCGCTGGAATCCGCCTTGACCGATCATCCCGTAGGTATCCAGGAACGTGGTGACGGGAATCAGGACGTACGAGTCGAAGCCGCCACCGAAGGCGGAGTTTTTCGTGTCGAAGACGCCGATCACCCGGTACTTGCGTCCGTCCACACGCACATCCTTCCCAACGGGGTCGGTGAAGGGAAACAGTTCCTGCCCAATGGCAAAACCGATGACGCACACCTTGCGGTGGAACTTGCCGTCGCTCTGGGAAATATTGCGACCCTCGCCGACAAAGTGGGTGTTGTTGGCGGAATATTCCGGAGTGCCGCCGCAGATGGAACTGTTCGGATTTGTGGATTCGCCCCGGTACTCGACGGAATGGCCAAAGTCCCAGATTTCTGCTCCCACCAGGTCAACATTAGACACCTGCTCACGGATGGTGTTGGCGTTTGCCACGGTCAGGGGCGGCCGGTGCATGGCGCGGCGGCGGTCGCCGTCTGAGTTGAAACCGGCGGGCCACTTCTGAACCTGGAACACCTGGGCACCCAGCACGCTCATTTCTTTTTCCATAGTGGACTGCACCACCGAGATCGCGGTCATTACCGCGATGATCGACGCCACGCCGGCCACGACCCCGACCAAAGTCAGCAGCGACCGCAGCTTGTTCCGGACAATGGCCCCGAAGGACATGGTGAAGGCGTCAAACAGGCGCATGGCTGGAACTCCTGAGTTGGGCGTTATTCATAACGCAGCGCCTCGATGGGATTGAGACGGGAACCACGAATGGCCGGCACAAGGCCAGCGACCACACCGACCACGATGGACACCATCACGGCAGTGAACAGGATGAGAAACGACACGCTTGCTGGCATCAGCATCTTATTGATTACCGCGGTCAGGATGCTGGCCACCAGGACGCCTATCAGTCCCCCCAATAGGCATATCGATGCCGACTCGAACAAAAACTGGAGCAGAATACTGTGGGGCTTGGCCCCGATGGATTTGCGGATTCCAATTTCCCGGGTGCGCTCAGTGACTGAGACAAACATGATATTCATCACCCCAACGCCGCCGACGAACAGCGAAATGCTGGTCACCAACAGGCCAACCAGAAGCACCACGCCCATCACATTGTTGAAGGCGCCCACCAGGGTGTCGAGTTTGTTGATGGAGAAATTGTCCTCCTCGGTGGGCCGCAGCTGGCGGATTTTGCGCATTTCCCCCATTACTTCGAATTCAAGTTCTTCCAGGGCCTCCTTCGAGGGGGCCTTGACCGCGACATCCACGCCCTGACGCCCGCGGTGACCGCCGTATGCCTTCACGTAGGAGGTGATCGGGATGTAGACCTGTCGGTCGAAGTTGGGGCCGCCGAGGAAACTGCCGCCCTGCTTTTCCATGACGCCGATCACCCGGAACTTGGTGCGGCCAATGTTGATTAACTTGTTGAGCGGATTGACGGAGCCGAACAGGCCGTCGCGCACGTCGGTGCCGATGACGCAGACGTTCTTCTTGTAGGTGACGTCATACTCGTTGAGAAAGCGGCCCATTTCCGGTTGGGCGCTAGCCACGAGGGATTGCTTCTCCGTGGTACCTATAATACGGATCCTGGTCAGGGATTCGGACCGGTACTTCACGTCGCGGCCGGTGTCCATGGTAGGGTTGACGATTCCCTTGCCGCGCAGCTTGGCCGCCAATTCGTTCGCCATCTTGAGGTCGATCTGGGGCCGGTTCCGGTACAGAAAAAAATCACCCTGGATCACCCAGGGCATGCGCGAGACGTAGATGACGTCGGCACCCACCGAGGCAAAACTCTGACGAAACGTGTTCTGCAGGCCGTTGGCCGCTGTCATGGTAAGAATCACCGCGACGATGCCGATGATGATGCCCAGGGTGGTCAGGGTTCCCCGCGCCTTGTTGGCACGCAGGGCAAACAGGGCGATCCGGAGGGCTTCGGCCATGTCACGCAGCAGTCTCATATCGCCTTCACCTCGACATCGCTTTCGATCAAGCCGTCCATGAGCCTAATGGTCCGCAGGGCGTGTTTGGCGATGTAGTCCTCGTGGGTGACCAGGATAATGGTCTGTCCATCGGCGTGCAGTTCGTCGAGGATATCCATGATCTCGGCGCCGGTCTTGCTGTCCAGGTTGCCTGTGGGTTCATCGGCCAGGATGATCGACGGATTGCACACCAGCGCCCGTGCGATGGCCACGCGCTGGCGCTGTCCGCCGGAAAGTTCATTCGGCTTGTGTTTCGTGCGGTCAGCCAAGCCCACGCGTTCAATGGCGGCCTCGGTGCGTCTGCGCCGTTCCCTGCGCGACACGCCGGCGTAGACCAGCGGCAGTTCCACGTTCTGGAAGATACTCACTCGGGGAATGAGGTTGAAAGTCTGGAAAACGAACCCGATTTGCTCGTTACGGATTTCCGCCAGCTGGTTCTCGGTCATCTCGGCGACCATCTGGCCCTTCAGCATGTAGGTACCGGTGGTGGGCACGTCGAGACAGCCAATCACGTGCATCAAGGTCGACTTGCCAGATCCCGAAGGCCCCATGATGGAGACGTATTCGTTCCGGGCAATGTCGAGCGATACCCCGCGCAGGGCCTGAACCTGGAT
>JADGEP010000404.1 GCA_016744275.1 Candidatus Krumholzibacteriia bacterium
GGCGTACATGGTCTTGTAGTTCATGATCATGGGGAAACCATAAAGATAGGCTTCCGCGGCGATGGTTTCGACCTGCTCAGTCGTCAGCGGCGCGGGCGATTCACCGGAGCACCCCCCGATCATGGTGATCAGGACGAGTGCGATAATTAAGCGGTGCATGATGTTCCCCTTTGTTATTATTGGTGTCCTGCCGACGGTCAAGGCGGTGTCGACTTTTAATAATTGGCTTCTCAAATTCAGCTTCCCCCTCCCGGCTTCGGCAACAAGAATTGCACCTGCATGCGCAGTTGCCAATCAGGTCCGACGTCCGGCTTCTCAACGAAGGTGTAGGCCCCCGCCTGGAAGTTCACCGGCAGCTTGCCCACGAACATCACCTTGCCGACGCCGGCGCCAAACGGAACCTTCCAGCGCTGGCCCGACTCCGCCTGCCAGTCGACGGTGATGATCGGCGCGCTGTTGACGTACCACCCCTGGCCGAGCTGGTAGACCGCGAAGTACTGCATGAGCCCTTTGTTCACGTCAGCACGATCGTCGGCGCCGGCGTAGGACCAGACGTTGTTCGCGAGCACGCCCAGTGTCCAGTTGCCCGGTTGCGCGAGCACGATGCCCGAGAGGCCGGCACTCCATTTTTCGGAACCCCGCTCAGAGCCGCCGGTGGGGAACTCCAGAACGGGGCCGACGCCCCACATGGTCGAGCCCCCGCCGGGGGCGTAGAAGGCGGTGAACGTGAGGTCGGACATGCCGGACGAGAAAAGTCCGTCTTCCGCCGCGACGTCAGGTAACCAGAGAAACGGCATGATCGTGCGCGTGATCCACTTGCCGCCCGCGAACGGGATCACGGGTTGGACATTCAGGACGTTCATCGAGCGGTCATAGGGACCGAATCCGAAGTCGGTGTTGTTTTGGAGAGGGATACTTATCAAGTCGGCGAGGGGATTGGCCGCCTGCTGTGAAAGCTCCTCGTTGGACTGTTGGGCCGCAAGGTCGCCGGTCGGCAGCACAAGTGCCGCGACAATCAAGACCAAGATAAATCTCATCATTAAACCTCCAGGCCGGTTTGTTCATCCGGCCAGTTACGGATTTCACTGGCAAGTTCCTCAAGTAGATGCCCTTAAGGCGCTCCTTCCGGTCTGGGAAGAGCATCCGAATCCTGGCGAAGAGATTGACGGCCAACCCCACGAATATTTACCTCCTGACCATATAATTATAGATTCCGATCAAACTGAAAAGGGTGTTACGGTAACGCGATGTAGGTTACAGTGAGAACCATATCCACCGAGAACCGTCTGTCCAGATCGTGCGGGGCTGTTCAGTGCAAGAAAACCACAACCTGTCCATACCTCCAACAACGGAATCTAAGTGCGTATTACCGCACGACGCGATCCGTGACCAGCTGACTCGCATCCTTGCGAGCGACGAGTTCCAGGCGACCTTTCGAGGGCGCGACTTCCTGCGTTTCATTGTCGAGGAGACCCTCTCTGGTCGGTCTGACCTGCTGAAGGGATATACAATCGCCACAGCGGTCTTCGACCGGGACGATGACTTCGACTCCACCAGGAACCCCATCGTCCGAATCCAGGCCGGTCGCTTACGCCGGGCGCTGGAGCGATACTACCTTGCGGCCGGCGGCCACGACCCGATAGTTATCGACATACCGAAAGGCCGCTACATACCCCGCTTCACCGCGCGCACCTTGGGTGACCGGTTGGCCGGACGCGCACCGCTTTCCGAAGCGGCGCTGGATCTCACGGGCGAGCCGGCGGTAGCAGTGCTTCCGTTTGAGAACCTCACCGGGGATCCGGAGAAGCATTATTTTGCCCTCGGCCTTGCCGAGGACTTGGTCTCCGAGCTGAGTCGTTATCAGGATCTGACCGTGATTCCCTGCCACCGCGCTATGGCGGCGGGCAGCTTACCGCCCAACCTGGAGCGCTACTGCCGATCACTCGGCGCGCGCTTTATGCTCACGGGATCGATCCGCTGCGACAAGGAAACAGTGAAATTCGCCATACAGCTCATCGACGCAGCCACAGGGCGCCAGGTCTGGGCCCACTCCTTCAAGCGTAGCCTCGAGGCCGCTGCCCTCATTCAGACCCAGGAGGAGATCGCGCAAAACGTCATCTCGACAATTGCCAGCGAGTTTGGAATCATCTCCAGGCGACTGGCGGCGGCGTCGAGGCAGAAGTCGCCCGCCGAACTCAGCACTTACGAAGCCATGCTCCGCTACTACACTTACATGATTGCACCGTCGCCGGCAGCGAGTGCCCGATGCTTCACCACTCTCCGTGCGGCGGCCGACCAGGAGCCTGACTACGGTCCTGTGTGGTCGGCTCTGGCCAATCTATACTGCCAGATGTTCGTCTTCGATACCCCGGGCTTAGAAGATCCGCTCGCCATGGGGTTGGCCCACGCCCAACGTGGCACCGCACTGGAGCCGGGACGTCAGGGGAGCCGGCTGATCCTGGCCTACGCCTATCTGCTCGGCGACGACCTCGAATTTTTCCACGAGGAGGCCGAGACCGCTCTGTCGCTGAATTCCACAAATCCCTATGCTACCGGCACCATCGGCTACATGACAATCCTTGCCGGAGACTTCGAATGGGGGCGCCAACTGCTGGATCAAGCGATGGAGAGGAATCCGTTTCACCCCCAATGGTTCCGCCACGGCGTGTACCTCGATTGTTTCCGGAGAGGCGACTACGAAAGTGCCCTGGAAGCCGTACGAAGCCATGACGAGACGGGATTCTGGCATCCGGCAATTGTTATCGCGGCACTCGGGAAGCTGGGACGCGCCGAAGAGGCGGCTCCCTTAGTCGCCAGCCTGCTCGCGGAGAAGCCAGATTTTTCCGGGAGGGCAAAGGAGCTCATGGGACGGTCGGTCAAGTCGGGTTGGCTGCTGGACGAGCTCCGAGATGGATGGAGACGGGCAGGGGTCATGGAGATGGGCGGATAACGATGTGGGATGAGGCTGCCTGACTGACGGCATGTCTGAGAAACGAGAGAAGCCAGCGTCCCTGGTCAACGGACCCGCACCACCTTAGTCATGGCCGAAGCCAGCCTGAAGTACGTGCTCTTCGGCGCCGTCAGCAGCGCGATCATACTCTATGGTCTGTCCCTGTTTTACGGAATGACCGGCCAGGTGGATAACCTCAGTCTTCTGGTGCCCCGATGTTTATAAAGGCGCCCCGGCTCCAGTCAGCACGCTGTTATACGTTGGCCCCAAGGGCGCCGGGCATTCGAAGCTAGAATGAATTGAGGTGGTCCTGTATATTTAGTAGAACGGGGTCTACTTTCGGTCAAAAGAGGGGCCCTTTTTTATTTTACCAAAGTAATTTCAGATTATTGTGACATGTCGCTTACAAATCTCCCCATATATCTGTGCGGCTTTTAAGAGCTCTTCAATTTCAATATATTCATTGGGTTTATGTGCTAAGGCGACATCCCCGGGGCCGAGTATTACAGTTGGAATACCTCGCTCC
>JADGEP010000405.1 GCA_016744275.1 Candidatus Krumholzibacteriia bacterium
GTGACAGAGAGGGCCAGGGGACGACCTTGGCGATCGTAGAGATTGCCACGCTCCGCGTTGATGGCAATTTCTTTTCCCCACTGGCCCTCAGCAATTTGCTCGTATTTATCGTGCTCAAAAATCTGGATATACACAACCCGCGCGGCCAGGACCAAGCCCGCCAGCACGATGGCATAGCGCAGCAACATGAAGCGGCCGTTGACTTTTGAGCGCTCCTGACGTTCCTGCATCAGTCCATTCCCCGGGCTTGGCTGCTGCGCGGGGTCAACGAGACCATCGAACCCATGACGAAGCCCGGATTCACCTCTCCGGCTTCCGCATCCCGGCCGCCGCCCACGTTGGCCAACCAGCGGCGCAACGGATTCACGTCCGCGGAATTCTCATCAACCTGAACCAGAACCAGACCTGGATCGTCGGGCACAATGAGTCCCAACTCGGCCTCGGCCCGAGCCGTCACCACCGAGGGCGCCGTGGCTTGATTCCAAACCGTGAGCAACCGAGCGCTGTCGGCCTCCAGAACTTCGCGCCGACTTTCCAGGCTGGCAATTTCCGAACGCAGGCTCGTGACCCGATTGGAAACGATGACCGACCCGGCCAGCAGCACTGTCAACAACAAGCCCAGCAAGACCCCGGATACGACTTTACCGCCACCCACACCGCGGCGATGAGCCATGGCACCGTGGTTGGCCTGAGTGACCGGCGCTCCGGTTGTTCGTTGATCCAAGTTCGGCTTCCACATGTCCAAATCCCGTTTCCTGGCGAAAGGTCAGATCTTCTTGGCGGCACGCAAACGCGCGCTGCGAGCACGGATGTTGGTGGCTTCTTCGTCTTTACCGGCGACAACCGCTTTGCGAGTCAAGGCCTTGAGGCTTGCCTGATGCCCGCACACACACATGGGCAGGTTCGGCGGGCAGAGACAGTCGCGTTTTTCACGATCGATGAATTGCTTGACCAGGCGGTCTTCCAGGGAGTGGTAGCTGATGACAACCAGCACCCCTCCGGGGCGCAATAGAACGGGCAATTTGGCCAGAATCTCGGTTAAGGCGCCCAGTTCATCGTTGACCGCAATGCGCAAGGCCTGGAAGACCCGGCTCAAAATCGGCTGCACCTTGATGTGATTGGGCATGGTGCTTTTGACCAGAGCCCGCAGTTGCCATGTCGTCAGCACCGGCTCTTCTTCACGGCCCCGCACGATGGCCTTGGCGATGCGACGGCTACCGCGCTCTTCGCCCCATTTCCAAATGAGGTCCGCCAGATCCACCTCGGACATCTCACGCAGCAGGTCCGCCGCGGTCTGGCCCTTGGTCTGATCAAAGCGAAGGTCCAGCGGCGCATCCATGCGGTAGCTGAACCCTTTTTCGGCATCATCCAACTGGAAAGAACTGACCCCCAGATCCAACAGGACGCCATCCACCTTTTCCCAGCGGGCGTCTTTCAGGGCCTGATCCATGTTCCGAAAAGAGATGTTCTGGCATTGCAATCCGGGGTGCTCGGCCGTCAGGTTCTGGCACACCCCAAAGGCCACCGCGTCGAGATCCAGGCCCAAGACTTCGGCGCCCGCCTCAAGCATGGCCCGAGAGTGGCCACCAAAACCAAAAGTGCCGTCGACAATTCGGCGCCCCGGCCCCGGCTCCAGCAGAGCCAAAGTCTCTGATTTGAGCACAGGTACGTGGGGCGCGTCTGTCATGGCCGACTGACGGTGGCGGTGGCACCCAACAGACGCCAAGTGGCAGGTTCGCTGCCGGCGGCGCCCAATTCGCGGTCCCAGTCCTCCATGACCAGGATCGCTTTGAGATAGTCGCTCCACTCTTGAAGAAACAGTTGGTGATGAAAATCGCGCAGTTGGCGATTCCACCGGATCAAGCTGTGGGTGGCCCGGAAATCCAGGTGATTCAAACGGCTGCCATCCAGGATGATGCGGCAACCGCGGCTCACCAGTCGCGGCGCCACCCGGCTGATCAATTTTTCGACGCCCGTGCAATCGAGTGTGCCTGAGAGAGTGACCCGGACAGTTCGTTCGAAATGGCTGACCTGGATCTGCAGGTGATCCCGGCGGGCCGGTGCGGATTCGGTGCGGCTGAACTGTCGGGTCAACTCTCTCGACATGCGGGCTCCCTCCCTGATGTTGCCCTTCCTTGGGCCCCCGGTGCGCGAGCACGCGGGTCATCTTGAACTGTTTGTATTGTATTACCAGTGCTCTGGACTGCTGTTGGTCGGCCGGGCGGGCGCCGTTCCGTCGGCGCTGCGCTTGCCCGGCTGAATCCGGCTGGCATCCGTGCCACCGGTTTTCACCCGCTGATCAACCGATCAACGGAAGAATTCGTCGTTGAAGGCCTCGTCGCCTTCGCCTTCGGCGTTCATCGCCGCGAGGGTGTCGGGATCCCACAATTCCATGTAGTTGCCCATGCCCACGATCATGATCCGTTTTTCGACGCCGATATCAGCCAGGATTTCGCGACTCACCGCGACCCGCCCCTGGCTATCCGGCTCCACAACCTTGCTATTGGTGCTCATCCGGCGCAGGTAAGCCCGCAGCTTCGGACCGGGCTCGCCCTGGCGCAGCCGATTGAAGTTGTCCAACCAAACGCTGTGAGGCAGCAAGCTCAAGCTGCCATCGGCACCCTTGCTGACCACGAACTTCTCTTCTTCAGGCCCGCTGCCTCCACGCAGGAATTTGAAGGGCAGATTAAATCGCCCTTTGGCATCCACCGCACGGGAGTGAGACCCGTGGAAGGCGAAAGCCGATTCCGGAAGAGGGTTGATGTGCGGGTTCTCGTTCATAATCCTCGTCAGCAAAGGGCTGAATGGTTCGTTTTCCAGAAAAGGACCGGTGCGGGCAGGGAAAGGGGTTGATGACTGGTTTATCGCGTCCTTGCGAATCTCGGCCGTTCCGTCGGCCACCTGTCATTAAACTGGGATCCCTCGTTTTCCCCACCCATCACCTTTGGTCACCTCTCATCACCACCGGAGAATAGCCTGTCACCACCACAGTGTCAACATCCTTGTGCAAGTTTTTTAGATATGGTTAACTACCGCAAACAGGTGCTGAACGGCAAAAAGAAGGCGCTTTCGCCTTCTTTTTGCGTTATTGGGATGCATTTTTATTGGGTCACCTGCCGAAATATTCACGATCTAGAATGAGCCGGAATATTGCCCCCTCATCCCCACCGCATTTTTGGCAATTCTGTGAAAAATCAGGAATCGGAGTCGTCTGCCGCCGGGGCTACCATGCGCCGGTGCTGCCCCAGAATCATCCCGCGCAGGGACATTCCGGTCGCGTTCCGGAAGCGAGCCAACATGACAAAGGCGCCGCAGGCGTAGGCAATGGTGCTGGACCAGGCGGCCCCCATGGCCCCATGGGCGGGAATGAGCTGCACCCCGACCACGATATTGACCAAGACAGTCAAAGCGCTGGCCTGGGTATTCCAATGTGGTTTGCCCCGGCCACTAAAATCGCCG
>JADGEP010000406.1 GCA_016744275.1 Candidatus Krumholzibacteriia bacterium
GTGCGGCATGGGCGGGAAATCGCCCTGGCCAATGACCGGCTCAAACAGGAGTTGGAAACCGCGCGCGCCATTCAGGTACGGCTGTTGCCCAGCACCGAGCCAAGGCTCCTGGACTTCGAAGTGGCGGGGGCGAGCATTCCCAGTCGCGAAATCGGTGGCGATTATTACGATTTCCTGGCTCAGGGCGGCGACAAAATCGGCGTCGCCATTGGTGATGTTTCAGGCAAGGGCATGCCCGCGGCCCTGCTGATGTCCAACCTGCAGGCCAGTCTGCACGGGCAGGTGCTGCATCCGGGATCGGTGTCCGGGGTGGTAGAGCGGGTCAATGATTTGCTGGTGCGGTCAACTGATCCGCATATGTTCGCCACCTTCTTCTACGGGTTGCTGGATGCGGCTTCGGCGACTTTTACGTGCACCAATGCAGGCCACAACCCGCCGTTGCTATTGCGCAATGGTGGCGAAATCGACGAATTGACCACCGGTGGGCTGCTATTGGGCATGCTGGGCGAGCAGCCCTACAAGCAAGACACGGTGACGCTGGCTCCCGGAGAAGTGATCGTATTGTACACCGACGGCATTACCGAAGCGGTGGGGCCAAGTGCCGAGGAAGACGATCCTGAGGCGATGTTTGGCGAAGAGGCCCTGTACGATGTGATGCGCCAGAATCGCCATTTGCCCGCCGGCGGCATCAAGGATGCCATTCTGGCGGCGGTGACGGCCCACACCTCGGGCGTGGCCCAATCCGACGATATCACCCTGGTGGTGATCCGGCGCCAAGGCTAGGATCGACTAATAGTAAGATTCCGGCTGGTAACGCCCTGCGGCGCAGGGTATGTTTGCCGACCTGATTTTAGCATCATGTGGACCGACCGTGGGAGAGCGGTCGCGACCGGGAGAGTGTTTATGCCTCTGTGGCTCAAGGAATTCAGTCCCATCCTGATACTGCTGGTTGTTGTGGCTTTCATTTTCTGGCGCTTGCCCGCCGTGGATGTCGGGCACGATAAGAAATACCTGCGCCGCCGCATCATGAACTGGCTGCCCCTGGGCCTGACCTACGCCTTCCTCTACATGGGGCGCTACAACCTGAAGATCAGCAAGTTTGCTTTCGAAGAAATGAGCGGCACTGACGGCAGTCCACTGATGGGCAATTCCGACTTCGGCCTGATCTTCATGTGGGGTACCATTGTCTATGGCGTGTCCTTCCTGATCAATGGCCCCCTGACTGATCGCAAAGGCGGACGCTTCTCCATCCTGGTTGGTGCCGGTGGGGCCTTGGTGATGAACTCCCTGATGGGCCTGGCTTCGTTGTCTCTATTGAAACAGGGACCGTTTTCGGGATATATCGCGGCCAACTTCGTGCTCGTATTTTCGGTGCTGTATGCCGTGAACATGTATTTCCAAAGCTTTGGTGCCGTGGCCATCGTCAAGGTCAATGCGCCCTGGTTCCACGTGCGGGAGCGCGGCGTCTTTGGCGCCATATTCGGCATCCTGATTTCCCTTGGGGTCTACTTCGCCTTCGATCTGGGCGCGATGATTCTCGAAAGCCTGGGCCTGGTCTGGGTCTTCTTCATGCCGGCCATTCTCTTGGGCATTTTCTGGGTCCTGGACTTCATCATCGTGCGCAATACGCCGGATGAAGCAGGTCTCGTGAATTTCAATACCGGCGACGCTTCGTCCGGCGACGATGGGCCAGCCCTGGGTGCGGGCCAGGTGTTCAAGATGATGCTGAGCAATCCCATCATCCTGACCATCGCGGGGGTGGAATTCTGCAGTGGGTTCCTGCGCCAGGCGATCATGCAGTGGTTCCGCACCTTCGCCAAACAGACCGACGTTGTGCTGGGCCTCAAGTCGAGCTTTGTTTACGACAATTGGGGGCTGCTGCTTTGCATCGCCGGTATCACCGGTGGAGTCCTGGCCGGAACCATCAGTGACCACTTGTTCCAATCCCGGCGCGGCCCCGTGGCCGGCTTTCTGTACGGAGTCATGCTGCTGGGCTCGTTGACCCTGGTCTTCACTTACCAGACGCCCATTGTTGGCTGGCTGGTGATCGTCTTGTCGATGGCCGTGATCGGTGTGCACGGAATGCTGTCGGGCACCGCGAGTATGGATTTTGGGGGTTCCAAGAATGTGGGAATTGCCGTGGGCATCATCGACGGTTTTGTCTATCTTGGCACCGCCGTCATGTCGCTGACCTACTCGTTGGTCCTGCCGAAGGAAGAACTGGATGCCGCCGGCCATATTGTTGGCGCGGCAACCGAACCGTCAAATTGGCGGGCTTGGCCCTTGGCCATGGTGCCGCTGGCTCTGATTGGGCTGATCCTGGCTCTGCGTCTGTGGAATGCCAAGCCCAAGCCTAAACCCAAGACTGCGTAAAGGACTCGTCCATGTCCCGATTGAAATGTGTTGGTAGGGGGGCGGCCGTTCTGGCCGCCCTGTTCCTTTTTGCCCCTGGGTTGGTTCAGGCGGAAGCCGAGCCCCAGGCTGCTTTTATCGTCGTTGAAGGCGATACTCTTTGGCTCACCGAAGTCCTTGAAGTGCTGGGTTCGCGGGTGCCGGTGGCCCTGCCCGGTGTCGTGCGGACCATGAACGTGGTGATGGAGGATGAGGTGCAGGCTGCCGCCGGGCGCTCGGTTGGCGAATTGCTGCAATCGGTACCCAGTGTTGTGGTCAGTCAGCGCCAGCAATATGGCGTGCAGTCGGACCTGACAATGCGAGGGTCAACTTTCGATCAAGTGCAGGTCCTGCTCAATGGCTTCGAGGCCGGTGATCCCCAAACGGGGCATCATGCGCTCGACCTGCCCTTGGGTAAGCGAGATATTTCCCGCCTGGAAATCCTGCCGGGCCATGGCTCGTCCCTGTATGGCGCGGGTGCCTTTGGCGGCACGGTCAATGTGGTGACCCGGCGTCCGGCCGAACAAACGGGAGGCCGAATCGAGTTGACCGGTGGCGACAACGGCATTTGGGGAGCCCAGGCGGAAGCGGACTTGCGCCTTGGCGATCACACAGGCAGTCGTTTTTCGGCCGAACGATTCCGCACCGACGGCTATGATGTTGACCAGGCCGATGGCAGCCAAAAGTGGGGCGCCAACGATGCGGACACTTTTTCAGGCACGGGTCGGGTGGTGCATGAAGGGGCCAACGGCGAATGGGATATTTTTGGCGCCCACAGCAATCGCCAATACGGCGCCCTCGATTTTTACGCGCCCTATCAGTCGTACGAAAAAACCAAGGCCACTTTTGTGTCGGCGTTGTACCGAACTGATGTGACGGACCGGATCACTTTGGAGCCGCGCGCCTTTTATCGCCGCCATCGCGACGAATTCATTCTCTTTCGCCACAACCCCGATGCCTACACCAACGACCACCTGACCCAAAAGACGGGCGGAGAGTTGAAGGGTGTCGTGCGGCTGGGCGGTGCCCACGCCCTGGCCGTAAGCCTTGAGGC
>JADGEP010000407.1 GCA_016744275.1 Candidatus Krumholzibacteriia bacterium
GTGCTTGAGCAGCTGGCTGGTCCGACCCCAAACCCGGTCCTCCGCCTTCTCTCGGATGGCGCAGGTGTTGATGAGGATGACGTCGGCCTCGGCGGGATCTTGCACGGCTCGGTAGCCGCCTCGCCCCAATTGGCCGGATGCCCTCCGGTGGGTCCGTCATGGCATTGGAAACAGGACAGCCCTGACCAGCCACCGAGGTAGTCGGCGCCGTGGCAGGCGGTGCATGATTCCGAACCATTGGCCACCACATCGGACCCGTGGGCGGTGGGCTGATCCCAGCCGACAGGGTGTCCACTGATGCCGTCGTGGCATTGGGAACAACTGACATTGCTCCAGCCACCCTGCCAGGTGGAACCGTGGCAGTCGGTGCAGTCGCTGGCCGTATTGGCCGCCACCTCAGCGCCATGATCTGTCGCCTGGCTCCATTGCACGGGATGCCCGCCGATACCGTCGTGGCATTGGAAACAGGACACATTGCTGGTGCCGCCGGTGAAATCATTGCCGTGGCAGGCGGCGCAATCGGCCGCGCCGTTGGTGCGCACTTCGGTGCCGTGCTGGTTGGCATTGATCCAATCGGCCGGATGCCCTCCGCTGGGCCCGTCATGGCAGGCAAAACAACTGACGCCGGACCAATCGCCGAGATAGTCGGCGCCGTGGCAAGCGGCGCAGGTTTCCGCACCGTTGGCTATGGTCTCAGCCCCGTGAGCGTCGCGGTCAGCCCAGGCCACCGGATGTCCACCCGGTCCATCGTGGCACTGGAAGCACGAAGTGCCTGTCCAACTGCCCGTGAATTCGGTTCCGTGGCAGGTGCTGCACTCGGCCGCGGAATTTGCGGCCACTGCGGCACCGTGCTGTTCGGTGGTGCTCCAGCCAGCCGGATGCCCACCGGGGCCATCGTGGCAGGTGTAGCAGGAAACACCGTTCCATCCGCCCTGAAAATCGATGCCGTGGCAGTCGGTACAATCGGCCAAATCACCGTTGGCTACCACTGTGCCGTGCAAGCCGGGGGTGGCCCAGTCCAGCGGATGCCCGCCGGGCCCATCGTGGCATTGGAAGCAGCTCACTTCCGACGATCCGCCGGTATAGTCTTCGCCGTGGCAGGAGGCGCAGGCGGCAGATCCACCGGTGCGAACAGCGGCGCCATGGGCGTCGACCGCAACCCAGCCTTCGGTGTGGTTGCCTTCGGGCCCGGCGTGGCATTGGAAGCACGACACTTCCGACCAGCCGCCCATGTAGTCGTTGCCGTGGCAAGAGGCGCAACCTTCGGTGCCATTGCTGATGGCCGCCACGCCGTGTTGGCTGGCGGTGTCCCAGGCGACCGGATGTCCGCCGGGGCCATCGTGACAGGTGAAACAGCTGACGCCGCTATCGCCACCGGTGAAATCGGAAGCATGACAGGCGGTGCATCCGGCCGCTGAAGTGGCGCGCACATCAGCCCCGTGTTGATCGGCCCGGACCCAGCCTTCGGGATGACCACTGGTGCCATTGTGGCATTGGAAACAACTGACTTCGCTCCAGCCGCCATCGAAGGCTGCGCCGTGACAGGGCGCGCAGTCGGCCGTGCCGCTGGCCAGGACTTCGGCGCCGTGCTCGGTCGCGTCGGCCCATCCGGCCAGATGGCCACCGGGGCCAGTGTGGCATTCGTTGCAACTGGGAGCGTCGCGGTCGCCGCGCAATTCTTCGCCATGGCAGGTGCGGCAAGATTCAACCGCGCGGTCGATGACTGTTTCGCCGTGAAAATTGGGGTCTTCGGTTTTCATCCACGAGGCCGGATGCGCCGAAATGGTGGGTTCGTCCACCCGCTCGGAACAGCCACCGATGAGCAATAATCCGATCAAGAGAAGGCCAATGGTCACTGCAATTCTGGGGTGGGTCATTGTTGTCCTCCCGAGTGACAGCGGGCGCAACTGGGGTCGGCTTCACCGGTGTCATGGCAGGCGATGCAACTTTCCATATCAAACAGGCCTTCGGTGGCGTGGTAGCCGCCGCCGTTGCTGCTGACCCATCCGGTCTGGGAATGATCCATGGGCAATACGCGCTCGGCGATGTGGCAACTGCTGCAATAGGTCGGTTCCTGATGGCAGGTCGCGCATTGCATTTCGTTGCCACGAGCGTCCAGGCCATGACTAAAAGCGTAGTTCAGACTGTGGCTGCGCGGACGCACGTTGTCGCCGGCGTGGCATTGCTGGCAGGTGGTTTCGGTGTGGCATTGGAAACACGCATTATGATCCGCGCGGGCCAACATGCCGTGGCCGTTTTTCCAACTGGGACCATGATCGGCTGGAAGCAAGTCGTACGCACCGTCGTGGCACATCCGGCAGTCCGCCAGATCGTTGGCCGTTTCGTGACAAGTCCGGCAATCAGCTTTCACCGGCATCATGGGTTCAGCTGCGCTGGGGGCGCCGTGGCAGGCGGCGCAGTCGATTTCCTGGTCGGCATGGGCGACGTGAGAGAAGAGAGCCGCGCCGTAAATGGGCCGCTCATATTCGCCGGCCTCGTCCACGTTGGTATGGCAAAGAGCGCATTCGTCTTCGTCGTCGACATCGTGGCAATCGGCGCAAGTGTCCATGTCGGGCCGAAGGTGATCGGACGCGGTGGTGCTCGCAGCGGCCCCTTCATGACAGTCGGTGCAAGAGATTTCGTTTTCGAAGTGAAGGTCGTGAGGAAAGATGATCTGGTCACTGTCCTGGGCGGCCGCTATCGAGGGCAGCGCCACCACGAGGGCAAGCAGGATCAGGTTGAATTTTTTCATTGCAACCAACCTCCGCGATCAAGGCCGAGGCGCGAACTGCCACGGGCAAGAGAAACATCCAGGCCCAGGAGAAAACGGACATCCTGGTCGTAGAATGGGTTTTCGAGACTCTGCACCTCGGCCAGCACTCGCATGCCGTCGCGCAGGTCAATGCGGGCCCGGGCGGCCAGGGTGGTCAGGTCGCGATCCTGGTCGGATGGGGCATCGCTCATCAGGGCGTAAGTCAGCATGGAGGCTTCGGCGCCCAGTTGCAGCCAGGGTTTCACATGGTGCCTGAGCTCGCCGTAGAAACGGTTCTCTTCGCCGCGGTCCCCGAGGCGCACCGAGTAGCCCACGCGTCCGCCGGGCACCAAGACAGCCAATCCGATGCGGGACGAACTTTGGCCACCGGTGAAAGAGCCCAGGTATTCGAATTCGCCGCCAAAGCGGTTGGCCATTTCGTGCCGGATGGCTGCCCTTGCAATCCGGATGCGATCCAAGTCCGTGAAGCGCGAAAACCAGGAAGCGGCGTCGATGGTGGGGCGCCGGTCGATGAATTGCAGGTCAACGACCGGCGCATGTGGGGCGCGGCGCCATTGCGCCTGAGCCTGGACGCGCGCCCACCTCTCCTGTTCGAGATCGTAGGCCACTCGGCCAAAAAAGCGGGTGTGGGGCATTGCCCTGGAGATGAAA
>JADGEP010000408.1 GCA_016744275.1 Candidatus Krumholzibacteriia bacterium
TCCTTTGGACTCCGTGGTCGTATTGCTCAAGCCATATATGGACGAAGGCTTTCCTTATGTGATGCCACCGCCACCGGGAGTGCCCGATCCGCGGGACCTTGGTGATGCCCGGGACTATGCGGCCGCTTTTGCAACTGATCCGTTGTTGGCCGCCATGAGCCTGGGCGGCACGGTTTGCCATTATCAAGGGCACGCCAATCCTTACGTCTTGAGTTCTGAATTTTGGTTCCAGGACCGCCGCGTGACTTTGGGACGGCACGATGTGGATCGTCTGGGAAACACCGGTAAACCGTGGTTCTTCATGGGGATGGGGTGTCACATTGCCGATTGGGCCCAGAACGCTGTCCGCACAGCTGTGGTGCCCAACGAGCCGAGCCTCAGTGAAAAAATGCTGCTGCGCAACAATGCGGGCGCCAGCGCCATTTATGCCAGCTCCGGGTTTGAATTCATCTCGGCCAATCGTGTGTTTGGCCATGAGATATTCCGCCGTTGGTTGGAGTATCCGCCGGCGGCCCGCTCGGTTGGAAGTGGTGGTGGGTCGGACATCCCGATCCGCAGCCGCTGGATGACCGGCGAGTTGATGTGGGCTTCTGAAGCCAAGATCAAGGCCAGCTTTCCCTGGTACCCGTATCCGGAAATGATCGCGCAGTATGTGATATTGGGCGACCCCATGATGATGTTGGATGCCGGCCAGGCACAGGTCGTCGCCACCCTGGTGGGTGACCCTGACCAGACGATCAGCGGTGAAGTGGAATTGGCTTCTCTGGACGCCTCGAATCTGCGCACGATCAACATGGAAGCCCGCGACGAAGCGGGTATCGACCGCATCCAAGTGGTCGATTCCAATGGCTCGGATTTGACGGGATTGATCGCCACCGAGACCCTCCCACAGGGCGCGGTCAACCACTCGGTCGTCAACTTTGCCCTCGAAGTGCCGGTGCGGCCGTTTGACCACAGCCTGACGGTGCGGGTGTTTGACACCGGCGGGGCTTTGGCCACCGATCGCCACTACGAGTTGGTCCTCAACATGCCGCAGACGGCAGCCTTCACTGCTGGCGGCGAAGTGCTGGACCCTGATGTGTGGGTCTTCCAGGCCACCGAACCGGTGGCTGTCAGCGCGGTGGTCAGCAGCAGTGCGCAGCTGAATGAATCGATGGTCTTGAGCCTAACCAGCGAGACCCTCGTGCTCAGTGACATCGTCTTCAGTTTTGGCAGCAGCGGTGAGCTACTGGTGGACTACACGGCGGTTTCGTCGACCACTGATCCGGACGAAACCCATGCGGTGATATTGACCATCGACGGCCTGCCGACCGAGATGGTGATGCAGTCGGGTGCCGCTGCGACACCGGTGGCGGGCATCGGCCGGGTTTACAACTTCCCCAACCCCATGGGGGACAACACCCGTTTCGTTTTCGAAAGCAGCGCATCTGCCGGTGCCGGCGTGATCCGGGTATTCTCGGTGGCGGGCAGCACCGTGGCGCAGATCGCCTTTGACCAGTCGGCGGCCGGGCGCAGCACCGTCGTTTGGGACGGTCGCGATAGCCGAGGCGACGAACTTGGGAACGGAACCTACCTCTACCGCATTGAAATCGCGGCGCCGGGAGGCCGGGTCGTCAGTGATATGCAGCGCCTGGTGATGATGCGATAAGGGATGCTTGCGGAAGACTTGACGGGACACAGGCCGCTTGGTATGGCTTGTGTCCCGTTTTTTAACCCCTGTCTTGAAGGGAAGCCATGAGAAGGATCTCGGCTCTGATTTTAGCGTTTGCTGTTTTGGCCGGCTGTGCCGGCCCCAAGCGCCTGCCGCCCATTGTCGTTGAGCCCGAAGGCCCGATGGGCCCGGGCCGCGCCGTGCCTGACCTGTTGGGAGTCGGGTTGCTGGAGAATGAATTGGGCGTGGAAATTTATGCCGAAGGCCCCGCCGAAGTGATCGATGGCCACACCGGCCGCACCCTTCTGCATCTTCGCCAAGCCGGCCAGCGCGTGGCCTGCCAAAGAGACGGCGACACGGTTGTCTGGCGCCAGGAAGGCCACAGTGGCCGGGCCGCCTCGGTGGTACTGCGGCCTGTTGATGCGGGAACCCGGGTCAGCCAGGGAGATTTCGAATACCGCGGTGATTTCCTCGTCATCTGTTCCCCGGTGGGTCGGGGGCTGACGCTGGTCAACAATGTTGATCTGGAATCCTATCTCAAGGGTGTCGTGCCCTGGGAAATCGGTCGCCATCCGGCCGAACGGTTGGCCGCCCTGCAGGCTCAGGCCGTGGCGGCGAGAACCTACACGGTTTCGCACTGGGGCGCTCGCCGCAATCGGGGCTTCGATGTATTTGCCAGCGTGATGGATCAAGTCTACAAAGGCTCAGCGGACGAGGACGAAATGTGCAACCGGGCAGTGGACTCCACCGCGGGGTTGGTCATGAAAGAAGGCGGCCGGGAGATCGAGGCGTATTACAGTGCCTGTTGCGGCGGCAGTTCGAGCAATATTCGGGAAGTGTGGGCCCGGGGAGCGCGGCCTTATCTGGGCGCTCGCGAAGATGGCCCTGACCAGAGCGGGCAGGCTTATTGCGCCGAATCGCGCTATTACCATTGGCGCGAATCCTGGGCCGTTGGCCAACTGGAAGAAATCTTGCACCGGACTTTGCCCGAATTTCTGGACTGGGTGGCCGCAAGTCCGGCCCGGGCCAAGTGGAATGGCCCCGTCTTTTCGCCCCGTGATGGCAGCAGCGACGCCCGTCAGCCCGGCCGGTTGTGGAATCTGGAAATTCTGAGCCGCACCACCAGCGGCCGGGTGGGCAATCTGGCCATCAGCACCGATGCTGGCGTCTATCACGTGCGCGGCGACCGCACCCGTTGGGTCATGCCGCCGGCCAGCGGCAATCCATTCATTCTGCGCAGCGCCAATTTTGACCTGGAACTGGAGCGGGATGGTACCCGACTCAAGCGCATCGCCACCCGGGGCCAGGGGTTTGGTCATGGCATCGGACTGTGCCAGACCGGAGCCTTGGAGCGGGCTTCCCAAGGCCAGGACTTCGCGGAGATTCTGGCGCACTATTATGCGGGTGCCGCGTTGACCAAGCTGGCCGCCGGGGGCAAACGCTGATGGCTCGTGACTTGGCCAGCCGCCTGGTTGTGGGACTCTCTGGGGCGGTTTTGACTGCTGATGAAGCGGCGTGGTTGGGGCACTATCAACCCGCTGGCGTGATTCTTTTTTCCCGCAATTGTGAAAGCTTCGGCCAGTGGCGCCGGTTGTGCCGCCATCTGTCAGAGCTGGTTCCCGGTCTGGAGATCATGGCTGACCACGAAGGCGGGCCTGTTTCCCAATTGGCCCGGGCACTGGGCCGACCGCCGGTGGCGTGGTCTTTGGGGCAAATCGACGACGTGGATTTGACCGCCAGGGTGCATGCCGAGACAGGGCGACGCTTGCAAGC
>JADGEP010000409.1 GCA_016744275.1 Candidatus Krumholzibacteriia bacterium
GGGCCCCCAACAGGGCGGACAGACCAAGCATGACGACAAGGCGGTCGGTCAATAGGTAGGCCGTGGCCGGCGGTCCGATCATCAGCGCCACGACCAGGATCAATCCCACCGCGTCAAACGCACCGACCGCCGTCAACGATACCAGCGACATCAGTCCGTAGTGGATCACCGCCGGCGCAAAGCCGAGGGAGGCCGCCAACCCGGCGTCAAAGGTGGCCAGTTTGAGTTCTTTGAAAAAGAGACTCACCGCAGCCACATTCAAGAGCATTACCCCACCCATAACCCACAGTCCGCGCGGCCCCAGGTCGGTGTCGCCCAGCTCAAAGCGGTTGAAAGGCGCGTAGGCCAGTTCACCGAGCAGGACGGCGTCCACGTCCAGGTGCACATTCCCGGCGTAGCGGGTGATTAGAACCACGCCGAGCGAGAACAGGGCCGGAAAAACCAGCCCCATGGCGGCATCTTCCTTGAGGCGTCGGGTGCGGGTCAGTGCCTCGACCAGGGCCACGGTCAGTACACCGGTCAGCGCCGCTCCGGCCACCAACCAAGGCGAATTGAGATCATGGGTGATGAAGAACGCGATAACGATGCCGGGCAGGATCGAATGACTGATGGCGTCCGAGACCATCGCCAGACGGCGCAGCACCAGGAACGTGCCCACCACGGCGCAGGCCACGGCGGTCGCCATGGCAATGGCCAGGATTTCGATTTGGGCACCCGTCATGAACCGGACCTCCCGCTGCCGGACGGCTCATCGACCAGTTCACGTCCGGCGATCACTCCGTCGGAGGTTAGCAACCAGCGTCCATCGGCTTGGATCGTCGCCAGACCGCGTTGCGCCAGTTCGGCCAGGCTGCGGCGGACGCCGGCCCGGTCGCTCATGGCCTGCAACACGTCGGCCGAGTGCGGGGCCCGCGCCGGATCAGAGTGCTGAGCGGCGAGACGGTACAAATCGGCCAGGACCCGGTCGGTGCGCAGATCACGGCGCTGGTTCCAGCGGTGCAGGCGGGCGGCGACCAGGCCGCGACGAGGGGCAAAGAGGAGGGAAAAGACCGTCAGAGCGGTCACGACCAGGATGATCGTCGGACCGGTGGGCAAATGTGTCACCGAACTGGAGATCACCGCACCCGCCAGGCCGCCCAAGGCGCCGAAAAATCCGGCAAGCAGCACCAAGGTGCCAAGGCGATCGGTCCACTGGCGGGCGGCCACCGCCGGCGCCACAATCAGGGCGCTCATCAGCACGACGCCCACCGTCTGCAGCCCGATAACGACGGCCACAACCAGCAGGGTCGTGAGCGTCACATCCAACACCCGCACCGGCAGGCCCAGGGCACCGGCAAAAGCCGGGTCGAAGCTGAGCAGCTTAAATTCTTTCCAGAGCAGCGCGAGAGTACAGATGACCACGCCGCCGAGGCTGGCCATAGTGACCAGGTCGTCACCCACCATGGCGGCCGCTTGGCCAAACAGATAGGTCTGCAGGCCGGCCTGTCCGGCGCCGGCTGAGCGCTGCACGATGGACATGAGCACCATACCCAGTCCAAAGAAAACCGAAAGGATCAGACCGAGGGCGGTGTCCATCTTGATGCGCGTCGTGCGCACGATGAGCATAATCAGCAGCGAGCCCACCCAACCGGCCAGGGCCGCGCCAATGATGAGCACGAGTGGCGCCTTGCTGCCGGTCAGCAGAAAGGCCAGCACAATGCCGGGCAGGGCAGCGTGACTGACGGCATCACCGAGCAGGCTCTGCCGCCGCAGCACCGCAAAGGCACCGAGCATACCGGCGACGAAACCGAGCCCGGCAGACCCCAGAGCAACCGTGCGTAGGGTATAGTCGGTAAACAGGCCACCCAAAATGTCGCCCAGTCCGGTCACGGTTGGATCCGCCCGAAGCCACCGATGCCATGGCCCTGATCCGGATCGTCAGCATGCGGTCCCGGATCGGCCGGGGCCTGGCGCTGCAAAAAGCCCATGCGCCCACCATAGGCCAGGCGCAAATTTTCATCAGTAAAGGCTTCGGCGACCGGACCACTGGCGATACGCCGCACGTTCAGCAGGGTGACCCAGTCAAAGTATTCGCTCACCGTCTGCAGGTCATGGTGCACAACGATCACCGTGCGGTTCTGCGCCCGCAGATCCTTGAGCAATTCGATGATGGCCCGTTCGGTACGGGCGTCAACGCCCTGGAATGGTTCATCCATAAAGTAAACTTGGGCATCCTGCACCAGGGCGCGGGCCAGGAAGACCCGCTGCTGCTGGCCGCCGGACAATTCGCTGATCTGCCGACCGGCGTATTCTTCCATGCCGACTTTTGTCAGGGCGGCCAGGGCAAGATCTCGCTCGCGACGCCCGGGCCGTCGCAACCAGCCCAGGTTTCCATAACGCCCCATCTGCACCACATCCAATACCGTCGTGGGAAAGTCCCAGTCGACACTGCCGCGCTGAGGCACATAGCCCACCAGGTGCCGCTGTTTTTTGTAGGAGTCGCCATGCACGAGTACACGACCGGCCGCGGCAGGCACCAGGCCCAGAATCGCCTTAATGAGTGTCGTTTTGCCGGCCCCGTTGGGACCAAGGATCGCCATCAATTTGCCGCGCGGGACATCCAGGTCGATATCCCACAGCACGGGGCGGTCGCGGTAGGCGACGGTCAGATCAGTCACCTGGACGGCCAGATCCGTACGCAATTCATCACTCATGGCCACCGCCTTTGGTCAACGCCGCGACGACCACATCGATATTGTGGCGCAACATACCCGCATAGGTACCCTCGGGCGTTCCTTCGTCACCCATGGCGTCGCTGTAGACCTCACCGCCGACAACAACCTCAAAACCACGTGATCGCACGGCTTCCTGCACGGCCTGGATGGCGCGCGGAGAGACCGAGGTCTCGACAAACATCGCGGGGATGTGGCGCGACGCAATCAGTTCGGCCAGTTGTTGGACATCACCGGTACCCGCCTCGGCCACCGTACTGATGCCCTGCAGTCCGACGACCTCCAGTCCATAGGCCCGACCGAAATAATTGAAAGCGTCATGAGCCGTGACCAGCACCCGCTGCTGAGCCGGAATGAGCGCAGCTTGGGTCTGGCAATATTCATGCAGGCTCTGGAGTTCTCGGCTGTAGACGGCGGAACGTTCGCGGAAGTCGGCGGCATGAGCCGGAGCCAGTTCGCACAGCTTGGCAGTGACGGCCTCACGAGCGAGCTGCCATAGCGCAACATCAAACCAGACATGTGGGTCATGGGCCCCGTCAACAGTGATCAAGTCCTCCACCGGGAAACCCGCCGTAACTGCCAGCGTGGATTTGCGTCCATCAAGGCGTTCCAGCACCTCTCCCATCTTGGCTTCAAGGTGCAGGCCGCTGAAGACAATGAGATCCGCCTTGCCCAACCGATCGACATCGCCGGCCGAGGCTTTGTAC
>JADGEP010000040.1 GCA_016744275.1 Candidatus Krumholzibacteriia bacterium
CGCACGTAGACCCTGCCGTCGGCCGGCGACCACGCGGCCCAGCTCACATCCGGCCGCAGGTTGACGCTGATCGCTTCGGGAGTGCCAGTGGCCAGGTCGTAGAGATAGAGTTGTCCGCCGTAGTCATTGGCCTGAACACCTGCGGGCAGTTTGCGGCCCAGGCCGTCAAAGGCCGAAGGCGAGCCCTGCAACAGCAACTTCTTGCCATCCGGGCTCCAGGTGGCCCCGCCCACCCAGGGATCCGAAAGCACCTGCTCGACCGCGAGGGTGGACATGTCCATCAACCACATCTCGGAGGTGGAATAGGGCCGGTTGGTGATGTCGGGTGCGCCGGTGAAAAACACCATCTGCGAGCCATCCGGGCTGATTTCCCAGCCTTGGGCGCTGACCGGGCCGGCGGTCAATTGCCGCGTGACACCGGTGGGCACAAAGACCTGCATCAGGTGCGACCGGCCGCGCCACCAGGGCTGCCGGTCGGCCGGGTGCAGCACGCGTTTGACCTTGCGCGGGTCGGCGTCTGGCGTGCGGCTGATGCCGTAGACGATGGACAGGCCGTCGGGCGCCCATTGCCAGCCGCCGAGGTCTTTCACATCGGCGAGCACGACCGTGGTTTCGCCAGTGGCGAAGTTGTAGTTGCGGATGGTGGCCGCTTCGCCCGCAGTGGTTTGCCAGGTGACCTGGTGGCCCTCGGGGTGCCAGTCGACGCCGCTGGGGGCGTGACTGCCGCGCCACAGACGCACCAGTTTGCCGCTCTTGGTATCGCGCACTTCAAGCCAGCGTTCGCGGTCGCTGCCGTTGCGGTATTCGCTCAGGCTGATGGCCGTCAGTTTGCCGTCAGGCGAGACCGAAACACTGCCGACGCGAGGGGCGTTCAGCACCGTTTGGATACTGACGGAGTGGTCGGCGACCGTGCTGAAGCTGAGGCCGGTATCGTCAGTCGCCGGAATCGCGCTCAGGGCGAAGCTCCAATCGCCTTCGGTCTCGGCGTGGTGCATGGTGCGCAGCACGATCAGGTGTTTGCCGATGGTCAATTTCAAGTCGGCGGTGCGGGTCGTCGCAGCGTCGTCCTCGGTGTCGACTTTAGTGAAGCTGAGAGCCTGGCCGCCGATAACGCCCACCAAGGGGTGGTCGCCGGTGGCGCTCAAGGTGGCCTTTTGCCAGCGGTCGCTGTGCACATAAAAAGCCAGGTAGCGGGCACTGGCGTTGTCACCGGTAGGCAGCGTCGCCGCCTCGGCCACTTGCCATTTGATGGCTGTGCCATTCAGGCCCGCGAACTGCCCGCCGGCCACGGGCCAGCCGGAGCCGGGAACGCTCGGCATACCAGCCAGCAAGTCGTCCCAGCTGACACCGGCCAGGTCTGCGTCGTGAAAGGCAGGCAAGGCCAGGGGAATCGGATCAGAAACCAGAACCGACTCCACGGCAATCGGCTCAACCGCCGGGGCGTCTTCCTCAGCGACGGTCCAGGTCGGGACCACCAACAGGGCCAACAAGCCGAGCAGGAGAAGTGTTCGGGGCAATAGGATCTTTCCGGTGCTGCGCATGGTGCCTCCAAAGTCGGTGACAGGCGGTTGAATGGGGGGATATCCTTCACTATAGCCCACGAGCAGCCCGATCCCAACTTCTCGTGTTGATTTCCCTGCGTTTTCATCCCATCCTAGGCCGATATGGATATTTCAAGATACTTCAAACGCCTCTGGCTGTTTCTGATTCGCCTGCAGCGCGAAATCGGGTACGACGACTGCATGGGCATGGCGGCGCAGATCGCCTACTACACCATGTTGGGTCTGTTTCCGTTCCTGATCTTCCTGCTTGGCCTGCTGAGCACGTTCCCCCTGGGGGAATCTTTGCAGCCGGTCATGTTGGCGGAGTTGCGGAACCAGATGCCTCTGGAGGCCGCCCAATACGTGACCGATACGACCTTGAACCTGTTGCCCAATCGCAACCAGGGTCTGCTCAGCGTAGGCTTTTTGGCCTCGTTGTGGGGCGCGTCCATGGCCGTCGGCGCCCTGATCACCACCATCAACCGGGCCTACAATATCCGGCCGCGGCGCAACCTGGCGGTGCAGAAGCTTTACGCCATCGTGCTGACGTTGATCCTGTCGGGCATGTGGCTGATGTCGATGACCATTGTTCTGGTGGGGCCGGATTTCACCCAGCGCATTTTTGAGTTCTTCAACATCGCCAGTGAGACGAACACCTTCTGGACCAGCATCCGGCTGCCCATGGCGTTTCTGCTGAACCTGTTGGCTCTGTCGATTCTTTATTACATTGCCCCGGAGGCGAAGCAGAAGTTCCGCTGGATCATGCCAGGCGCATTGACTTCGACTTTGATGTGGATGCTGGCCTCGTCGGCCTTCCGCATTTTTCTGCGCAACTTTGGCGCCTACAATAAGACCTACGGGTCTCTGGCTGCGGTCGTGATCCTGCTGGTCTGGTTGTGGATGTCGGGCTTCATCTTTTTGCTTGGCGCCGAGATCAACGCGCTGATGAAACGCCAAAAACACGAGAACGAACACCCACCGGCCAGACGACTGACCTAGGAGCCTCACATGAATAAAACGATGACCACCACCTGGGACGGTGGCTTGCGCTTTGTCCACACCTCGGCCACGGGCCACGAGTTGATCACCGATGTGCCCACCGAAAGTGGCGGGACCGATACCGCGCCCACGCCCTTGGAACTGGTCCTGTTGGGGCTGATCGGTTGCACCGGCGTGGATGTGACGGCCATCCTGACCAAGATGAAAGAGCCGCTGGAAGGTTTGGAAATCAGCGCCGATTTTGAGCGGGCCGAAAAGCATCCCCGGGTCTACACACGCATCCACCTGCGCTACAATTTCCGTGGCAAACTGGACGAAAAGAAAGTTCAGCGCGCGATTGCACTGTCCGAGACCAAGTACTGCTCGGTCTCAGCCATGGTGGGCCAGACGGCTAAAATCACCCACGAATACACGATTGAAGGCTGATTCTCCTCAAAAAATGATGTTTTGAGGCGTCCTGTTGATATTGAGAACGATTTTTGGTATGCTCCATCTTCGGGTGTTACCCCTGAATGGCACCAATCGCCAAATCATTCTCAGCCAGGAGAGTTTCATGCTCCGACGCCTAATCATGTCCGCCAGCCTGTGCCTGCTGGCCTTCGCTGTTATGCCCGGTGGCGCACCCGCCGTGGAAATTGACGAAGAGTTGCGGGCCCTGTTTGCCGCCAAAAGCAGCGGTGAAAAAATCCCCGTCCTGATGATTTTTGACCAACCCAACCAGGTCGACGCCAGTGTTTTGACGGCATTGAAAAGCGCGGGCCACGTGCAACGCCGCGAGGTGGTTCTGGCTGCCCTCATGCGGAACGCTGACCGCTCGCTGGCCAATGCGGCCAAGATCCTGGATGATCCGCGCAAACAGTCCGAAGTGGGCAATGTGCGCTATCTGTACCTCGCCAATGCCATCGCCTTTGACGCGTCCTGGGATTTGGTGACGACTCTGGGTGGTTTGTCAGACGAGGCCACCCTTTTCCTGGACAAGACTTACGACCTGACGGCCGCCACCGAGCGCGGCGCCCAGAATGCCGGACCCGACAAAGGCACCGCCGCGGTCGATACGGTGTGGGGCGTCAAGTACGTCAACGCCGACCGGGTGTGGAACGAGCTGGGTTATACCGGCGCCGGGATCGTTGTGGGACATATCGACACTGGCGTGTGGCTGAGCCATCCGGATCTGGCCGGACGCCTGTGGAACAACCCCGGCGAGATTGCCGGCAATGGCATTGATGATGACGGCAACGGTTTCATTGACGATGTCAATGGCTGGGACTTTGGCGTCGACGACAACAACCCCAACGATGACAGCCCCGGTGGTGGGCACGGCACTCATACTGCCGGAACCGTCGCTGGCGACGGCACCAACGGCACCTTGACCGGTTCCGCGCCTGAAGCCGAAATCATGGCTCTCAAAGTGTGGCAAGCCGATGGCAGTGGCGGATCCCTGGGCATGATTTGGGCCGCTCAGCAATACGCCGTGGAAAACGGCGCCCGCATCATCACCATGTCGCTGGGCATCCCGGGACCGTTGCCAGCCTCTTTCATGCGCGCCGAGCGTTTTAATGACAACAACATCCGCGACGCCGGCGTGACGTTCTTCAACTCGGCTGGCAACGACCACTTCTCCCAGACGCCGCCCGACGAGTTGGGCCTCGGCGCTCGTGTGCCGGCTCCCTGGAATGCCCTGGCGGTGCCGCACAGCAGCACCGGTGGTGTCATTTCAGTCGGTGGCACGGGCTACAAGAACGACACTCTCTACTCCAGCAGTTCACGGGGACCGGCCAAGTGGGACGACATCGACCCCTGGAATGACTGGCCGTACAATCCTGGGCCGGGCCTGATCAAACCTGACATCGGTGCTCCCGGTGTGGGGGTCAACTCGACCACTATCGGTGGCGGCTACAGTGGCGACACCTGGAATGGCACGTCCATGTCCTGCCCGTTGGTGGCCGGTGTGGCGGCGCTGATGCTCGAAAAAAACCCGTCGCTCTCCCCGGCGGGAATCGATTCGCTGATGGAACTCAATGCCGTAGACTTGGGCGTCGCGGGCAAGGATGTCAGCTTCGGCTCCGGTCGCCTGGACGCCTTTGCTGTACTCAATGCCGTGCCGGCCGACCTCCATCCGGACCTGGCTTGGGTCTCGGTTCTGCCTGATCCCTCGGGTGACAACGTGCTGGACTCCGGCATGGTCAGTGAAATCGCTTTTGAGTTGAAGAACGCCAGCCCTGTGGTCAATGCCACCGGAGTGACGGCCAGCCTGGCTGTTGTGGCCAACGCCTACGTGACCGTTGCGGACGGCGCCGGCAGCTATGTTGATTTGAATGTTGGCGATGGGCCGGCGGCAAATCTGGCCAACCCTTTCAGCCTCAATATTTCGGCGGCTGCGCCGGATGGCTTTGAGTTCACGATGTTGGTGACGGTGAGCGCCAGTGGTGGCTACCAGCAGACCTTTGACATTCCCTGGTATGTGGGGCTGCCGGATTGGCGCACGCACGATCAGGGCGGCATGTATCTGACGGTTACTGATCAGGGTATCATCGGTTACATGAGCCAGGATCAAGTCGCTGGTCAGGGCATGGGCTTTGAAGGCGGGGGCACGGGCCTCTACGTGGGCTCGTTCTGGGCCGGCACCGACGTCAATTACATTTGCAACCGAGACTTCGGCGGCGCGGGCTCCGAGACTTACGAGTGGATCGTATCGGATGCCAATCCCAATGGCCGCGTGCGCGATTTGGGCGACACCGGTTCGGATGAAACCTTCCGCGCAGTCTTCTCCGACGCTGGCCATGCCAGTCCCAAGCCGTTGGTGGTTGAGCAGACCTCCATGGCCTTCGGGTTGCCTGAGAACAATCAATTCGTGATTTTGGAATACCGCGTCACCAACGAGGGACCGGTGGCCCTGCCGACCTTGTACAACGGTGTTTTCTGTGACTTTGACATCGGCGATTCTGCGGCGAATCTGGGCGGCACCGACGCCACCCGCAACCTGTCCTACATGTACGCCACTGGTGGCACTTACATGGGCATTGCGGTTTTGGGCGCGGCCAATTCGGCCCAGAATCTGTCCTTGATCAACAACCCGAGCTACGTCTATCCCACCAGTGGCATCGAAGACGGCAACAAGATCAAGCACCTGCGTGGCTTGCTGGGAACCCCAGTGGCCAATACGCCGGACGATTGGTCGGCTCTGAGTTCTTCGGTGATGAACCTGGACGCCAACGGTGGCTCGGGAATCGTGGCTTACGCGTTGGTCATTGGCGGATCACTGTTGGAGATTCAGAATGCGGTGGATGCGGCCAATGCGGCCTACAATCCCTTTGCTCCGGTTTCTCCCGAGACGCCCATCAAGTTGGTGCGTCTCCAGCAGAACTCGCCGAACCCGTTCAATCCCTTGACGGAGATAAAGTACACGGTGCCGCGCGATGGGCATGTTGACTTGGCGGTGTACGATCTGAGTGGTCGGCGCATCCGGACCCTGGTTAGCGAGACGGTGCCTGAGGGCGAACGTGCGGTGACCTGGAATGGACGCAATGACGCGGGCCAGTTGGTGCCCAGTGGCATGTATTTCTACAAGTACATGACCGCCGGCGAGACCACCTCCCGCAAGATGACGCTGCTCAAGTAACGCCGTCATATCAAGACAGAGCGCCCCGCGGGATTCCTTCCGCGGGGCGCTTTTTCGTGCAGGTGCGTATCGGTGCTATTGGCCAAAAATGGCCACCTCGGTTTCACCCGTTGATTTGCGATACCCACGGTACATGCCCGGAGTGTTGAAGACCATGGCGATGTTGCCTTCGGCGTCCAGGGCCACGACACCGCCGGTGGCTTTTTGAGCCACGAGCTTCTCCATGACGACTTTTTCAGCAGCTTTCTGCAACGACAAGCCGGCATATTCCATCAGGGCCGAGATGTCATAGGCCACCACATTGCGGATGAAATATTCGCCGTGCCCGGTGGCTGAGACACCGCAGGTTTTGTTGTTGGCGTAAGTGCCCGCGCCAATCACCGGCGAGTCGCCAATCCGGCCCCACATTTTCAGGGTCATGCCGCCAGTGGAGGTGCCGGCGGCGATATTGCCCTCCTGATCGACCGCGACACAGCCCACGGTGCCGTGCTTGCGGTCCGGATCCGCGTCTCGTTTTTCTTTGGCTTTGAGGTATCCTCGCCAGCGGCGTTCCGTGCGGAAATAGCCGGGATCTTCCATGATCAAACCCTGGGACGCCGCAAACTTCTCGGCGCCTTCGCGGGCCATCATCACGTGGGGCGAATTGTCCATCACCGCACGGGCGGCGTTGATGGGATTGCGGATGGTTCGGACCCCGGCAACGGCTCCGGCATTGCCGTCGCGGCCGTCCATGATCGAAGCGTCCATTTCGTTGGTGCCTGCTGCGGTAAATACAGCGCCTTTGCCCGCGTTGAACAGCGGCGAATCTTCCATCACCTGAATGGTGGCCTCTACGGCGTCGAGGCTGGATCCGCCCGCCGCGAGAATCGCCGCACCAGCATCCATGGCCTCAGTCATTTTGGCGCGATAGGCGGCTTCAGTGGAGGTGTCGAGGTTTTCCCGCAGGATGGTGCCCGCGCCCCCGTGGATCACCAGGGACCAGGTCGGCGCCGCCGCCGTTTCCACCACCGGTAGCAGAATCATCAAGAGCAAGGCTGAGACTAACAGGGTCAGGGCTGAGATTTTCACCGGATCAGGGCTCCTTGTTGGCGGCCCCAGGGACCGCAATTTGGCAGGGTCAGTGCACATATCCCAGGGATTTCAGTTTCCGCAGCGTCTCGGACGACCGCCCCACCGGCCCCAAAGCCGGGGCCACTGTGTGCGGTCTATCCAAATCAATGAGTGCGCCCAGTTCGTTCATCAATCGGTCCACGATTTCCGGATGTTCAGCGGCCACATCGGTGATCTCGCCGGGGTCGCCCTCGAGGTCAAACAAGGTGGGCACGCGCTGGCCGTCGAACCAGTAGACGATCAGCTTCCACTTGCCACTGACCAGTGCTTTGACAAAGCGATCTGCGGCGGGCCCTTCTTCGGCCAGAGTGACCGAGTGCGATATCCTGGCCGGATCGACCACGCGCTCAGTCAGATCCACGCCATCCATTTCAGCCCGGGCTCGACGCCCGGTGGCCGCCAAAACGGTGGGCAGAACATCCACGGTTGAGACGTTGCCGCGCACCACGGTGCCGGCGTATTCACCCGCTGGCCATTTGATCACCAAGGGCACTTTGATGGCTTCATCAAAGGGCATCGAGTGGGTGAAATACAACTGGTGCTCGCCCAGGTGTTCGCCATGGTCGCCTACCAATACGATAAGGGCCTTGTCGTACAAGCCTTCGCTTTTGAGCCCTGCCACCAACTCGCCCACCATGTGGTCCACGTAGCTGATGCCCGCGGCATATTGCTGCACGGGATAGTTGATGTCGGTGACCCCCGCCAGCCAGTCGTACATCTCTTCCTTGTTGTCGGCATTGAAGACGGAATTGCGCTCAGACTTGAGGAAATCGAGCAGGGAAGCACCAGGGGCGTCCTTCTGGCCTTTGTAGTACATGCCATCAAAGGGAGCTGGCGGTGTGTAGGGAGCGTGGGCGTCGAAGTAATGCAGGAAGAGGTAGAACGGCTCGTCGCGGTGCAAGCGGGCAAAATCCAAACCGTGCTGGTTCACCAGGCGCGAAGCCTTGCCGTCGCTGTTGTCAGGAATCTTGGTGCCGGCGCCATAGCCCTGGGCCATGCCAAAGCCATGAGTCAGCCAGCCGATGGTCACGAAGGCGGCTGTGGGCAAGTTTTCGTCCTGGAAATATTCCGCTACGGTCACATGGTCGTCGGATAGGCGCAGGTATTGGCCGCCCAAAAAGCCGTGCCGGTAGGGATGCAAACCGGTGAAAATGGAAGCGAAAGAAGGGCCGGTCCAGGGAGAGGTGGACCGGCATTCCGGAAAGTAGACGCCGTCGGCGGCCAGGGCGTCGATGTGTGGTGTGCGCAGCCCATCCATGCCGGCGACTCCCAGGAAGTCACCGCGAAAAGTATCGACGCCAATGACGATCACGGGCCCGTCAAATGCGCCTTCGTTGCTACCGCTGCATCCGGACAGCAGGCTCAAGGCGATGCCGATGATCAGGAGGACACTTTTCTGCCGACACAAAATTCAGGACCACCCGGGCTCGTAGCGATGTTCGTTCACGGCTCATTCCGAAGAATCTATTCCAAGATCACCACAAGGTACCGCAGCATCCCGCCGCGTTCGAGATGAAAAACCGCAGGGTCTCCGAAAGGCACCGCTTGGGTCAGCTGTTTGAGTGACCGCAATCCCTTGATGGCTTGGCCATTCATGGTGTACAGGATGTCGCCCGATTCGAAACGCTCGCCCAATAGGTTCACGCTCGCGGCCAGTGATGCAACAATCACGCCTTCGGTGCCGCGTGGCCGGAAGGGCAACATGCGGGCGGTCTGTTTATCGAGGTCCAGGGCGAGGATCCCGACCCGATCGACCAGATTGCGCTCGGTGCTGATCATGTCGTAGAAGCGGTGATCGGGGTCGGCCCGTTCAATGACTTCGACTTGGGCATTGAAGCGGCTCTCGCCACGGGCGATTTCCAACTCGACCTTCGAGCCGATGGTTTTGTTGTAGAGGTTGACTTCAAACTGGCGCGCATTTTCCATGGCCTTGCCGTCCAGGGACAGGACGATGTCGCCGGTGCGCAAATTGGCTTCAAACGCGGGGCCGTTGGGAAACACATCGCCCAGGATCACGCCCCAGTCGTGGCCCAGGTTCAGCGCCTTGTTCAGCCAGGGGTTCACCGACTGCGGGTTCACGCCGATGATGCCGCGCCGAACCCTGCCGGTGGCCCGGATCTGATTGAACACGTTGCGCACGATATTGCTCGGGGCGCTGAAGCTGAGCCCTTCGCTGCCGCCACTCTTGCTCAGGATCAAAGTATTGATACCCACCACTTCGCCACGGCTATTGACCAAGGGGCCGCCGCTGTTGCCAGGGTTGATGGCGACATCCGTTTGCACATAGATCATCGGATTGTCGCGTTCGAGCTGGCGGGCCACGGTGCTGACGACACCAAAGCTGACGGAATTGGTCAGGCCCATGGGGCTGCCAAAGGCAAAAACAAGTTGGCCCTGGTGCAAGGCGTCGGAGTCGCCCAAGGTCAGGAACGGCAAGTTGGTGCGGTCAATTTTTAACACGGCCAGATCGGTTTCGACATCCACCCCAACGACCTGGGCACCAACCAGCGACCCGCCGCCGGCGAGGATCGATTGCCCTGCGCCGCCGCCCATGGTTTCGGGTGAGAGCCGCACCTGAACCCGCTTGGCGCCGCGCACAACATGGTTGTTGGTCACGATGTAACCGGAGGCGTCCAGGATGACGCCCGAGCCGGTGGCCTGCTGGCTGCCAAAGAGCGCCGCGCCTTCGGGCACCGATCCCACCAACGCGCCAAAGCTGGACGTGTAGATCTGCACCACGGCCGGATTGACCTTTGTGGTCAATTCGCGAATCTCTTCACCAAGAGCTGCGATGCTCCATTCCTGGTCCTGGGCCCGCGTGATCGCGGCCGGTTGCAAGAGTAAGAACAGGGTCAGGATCAGGACGGTATTCAGCAAACGGCTTTGCACGGCTGCCTCCGATGGGATCGAGCTCAAGTGGGGGTGATTCAAGTCCCTATACTAGGTTCAGGTGCTCGCGACCACAACCCGTCTGGGCGCAAAAAGAGACCGCCAAACCCCGAAGGGTCTGGCGGTCTCTCTCAGACATTTTTCTACCGCGAAAACTACTTCACGAGAACCATGCTGCCCGACTCGTCAAATCCGCCGTCTGTTGTCAGACGGTACAGATAGGTGCCGGAGGCCACAGGGCGATCTCCGCTGTCGGTGCCTGTCCAGATCACCTGATGCGGTCCCGCGCTGAAGTCTTCGTTGGTCAGCGTGCGCACGTGGCGCCCGTCGACGGTGTAGACTTCAACCAACGCCCGCGCGTCCTGCTTCAACGAGAAGCTGATGGTCGTGCTGGGGTTGAAGGGGTTCGGATAGGCACCGCGCAACGCCGTCTGGCGGGGCAGGTCTTCGTCGCCCACGGCGCTGGGTGGGTCGATGCCTTCGGTGATGTTGATGATCTTGTCAGCCACCTGCGGGCCAACGATCTGATGCACACCATCGGGCCAGTAGATGTCGATCTGGCTAATGAGGGTATTGGCGCCCAACCCGAAGTGGGGATCGGCAGCGCTGCAACTCAGGTAGCCCGAACCGGGACTGATGTACCGGGTTTGGCTGACACCGCCGGCGGTCAGAACCACGCGGGCTCCAATTGCTTGGGTGTTGGAGCCATTGCCCGTCAAATTCAGCTGCACCCAATGGTTGCCGCTGCCCAGCCCGTTGGCGAACATCACGTTGGCTGCGCCCTCGCGGGTGATGACCAGGTCGATGCGGCCGTTGCCGGTCATGTCACCACAAGCGACAGCGTTGCTGCCAAAGGTGGCTTCGTCCGGACCCACGCGCACGCGGGTGAAGGCGCCCATGCCGTCGCCGAGCAGCATCAGATCCGGCTCGTTGTAACGGGTGATGTAGAGGTCGAGATTGGAGTCGTTGTCCAGATCAGCCCAGACCACGCCGCGTCCGTGGCCCATGTCGGCCAGGTTGGCGCCGGCAACTTGGGTGTACTGGAAAGGGCCGGTGCATTTGTAAAGCACATCGGCCTGGCCGTCGTTGACCAGGTACAGATCCAAATCACCGTCGTTGTCGTAGTCGGCCCAGGCGGCGCCCTTGCTATTGCCCAGGTTGCCCATGCCCTGACCGGCCGTCAAATCGGAGAAACCGAAGGTCGTGCTTTGGAAAAGCACGTTGGGGCTGAACTGATTGACCAGGAAGGGATCCGGGCGGCCGTCGAGGTCACCATCACCCCAGACGACACAACTGCCGTTGCCGGTGTTGGCAAAATTCCCGCTGATCGAGTTGAACAAAACCATGCCTGGGGCGATTTCGCCCTGGTTGCTCAGCAGTCGGTTTTCCGTGCCTTCGTTGGTGACACTCAGGTCCAACAGGCCGTCGTTGTTGAAATCGATCCAGGCGGCACTGCTGCTCGGTGCCGTGTCGGCATCACCAAAGACGGTGGCCAGGGCAAATCCGCCGAGACCATCACCCATGTACAGCTGGTTCGTCTGGTTGTTGCGCATGAGGTAGACATCAACGTTGCCGTCGCCATTGATGTCGGCCCAGGCGGCGCCGCGCACGTCGCTGGCTGCAGCCAGAGGAGAGGCCGCCACGTTGGTGTAGGTATTGGATCCCTCGTTGCGCAGCATGAGGTCGCCACTGCCGGCGCTGGTCATGTGCACGTCCAGGTCACCGTCGTTGTCCATGTCCACCAGGCTGATGGAGGACGAAGCGCCCACATCAGCGAGGGGGCCCGAAGAAACGGTCGTGAAAGGGCCATTGGTGTACGCACCGGTGAAGGTGATGGCGCCGTCCTGGATCAGGGTCTGGACCTGGGGGCTGGCCGGAGAGTCCCAATAGGGAAGGTCATCCCAGGTCAGAGTGTACTGGCCAGCAGAAAAAACTTCGATGTTGTGGTCGCCGAAACCGGTGCGGTCGAGTCCCGGACCAGTGATGTGCCAGCCAGCTTCCACACCGTTGGGGTCACAATCAATGGCGATGGTGCCAGCGTAGTCGGGAATCGCCTGGCCAGCCTGATAGATCTCCTGGGTGCCTTCGTTTTGGACGAGGATCACGACATTCATGTCGGGCTCGTTCCACGCCGCATCCATGGGGAATGTGCGCTGGATCGTTACGGATTCACCCGGAGTGGTGAGCGTGAATGGCTCAACCGGCAAAATGTCCACAACCATGTTCAGGTTGGCGTGCAGGCCCATCTGGGTCACGAAGAAAATCACTTCGCGGTTGGCGCCGGAGGTGGCCAGGTCAACACTGATGTCAGTCGTGACGGTGACTTCGCCATTGAGCAGCACATAGCTGGATTCGATGATCAGCGGACTGGGGTTGCCCATCTCGCTGACCACGGTCGGCTCGTAGGTGCTGAACATGGATCCCGAGGGCGCGCCACCGACAAAGTCGTGGGCGCCGTTGATCACCACCGAGGGCGTGCCGGAGAAGCCGTAGTAGCTGCCGCGCACGTTGCCCAAAGGCAAGGAGTAGGGCGCCGAGAAGTAGAAGGTCAGGCCGAGAAATTCTGACCGGGTGTGGGTGTTGTAGAGATCGTAGAGCCCCGCGACCGCGGAGGGACAGTAGGGTCAGTTGTCGGCCGACCAGAGTTCAGCGACAACGGTGCGGTCAGCCGCGTAGACAAAACCGGTATTGCCAAACAATCCGGTCAGGGCAACGACTACGAGCAGGCAGGACAACATGGTCCTGGCAGCACTTGACTTCAACATGGGTACGATCTCCCGGTCAATGGATGGGTGTTGGACCTTTAATTGATAATTTTAGCGCAAAAAGTAAACAATTTCAGTGAAAAAATGTCGGATTTGCAGTTTCTGGAAAGAATCCCGAAACCGCAATAAAATATTGGCAATTATTAAGATACTTGGACGATGATGTTGCCGGAGAGCAATTCCCCCACGAAATGCTTCAAATCGGTCTCTGCGACGCTTCGCTCCACATCATATTCCGTGGTGACGGCATCCAGGACTCCGTCGAGGCTGGTTTTTCCGTCCAGGGTCTTCCAGATGAACGCGCCCAGGTTTTCCAGGCTGTGGGTCACGTCGCCGGCGGGGGCCATGATGACAAGGCCGTCGCCGATCTCCCGGACGGGGCAGTCTTCGTTGCGGGCAAAAATGGAAGTCATTGCGATCAACACGAGATTCTCCTTAGACGATTACAGTTCGAGCCCAAATTCGGCTGCGATCACTTGCCAAAACCCATCATCGGGCAAAAACTCCAAAAACTTGAGCCGAGACTTCGTAGCGAGGGTCTCGGCGAGGGTCATCATCTGGGGTAAAGTCTCCTTGGTGGGGACTTCGCCCAGCCCCACCGGGGGCACCATCTCGGCCGCGAGGGCCGGAATGGCTTCCAGGAGAGGCGCTTCGGTGAGGGCGTGATGGGGCTCTTGTTTCAGCAGAAAAACCCCGCTCAAAGGAGCTGCCCCCGGACGTTTGGCTTTGAACAATCCGTTGAACAGCGTGCCGACAAGCTCCAGGCCGCTGCCCGTGTCGCGCACGAGATTCATCTCGTCTCCCAAAACATGATGCTGGGCACTCAGCGCGGCCACGGTGGATTTTCCCGCTTCAGAGGGCCCCACGAACAGGAAACCCTGGCTATCAACAATCACGGCCGAAGAATGAATCAGGAAAGCGTCCTGGCCAGCGACTCGGCGCGCCGACCAGAAGGCCTGGTAGAAAATTTGCTCCAGAATGCGCATCAACGCCCCCCGGACCAGGGTGCCCTTGGCCTGAATGGAGCCCCGGGCCGCGACCGGATCGTAATGCCCGGTGATCAACCCGTCGGCAATGTCAAACCGCCCTCCAGCCAAAAGGGTCTTGGTGGTGACCAGAGAGTTGGGCAAGTGGGGCACATCGGCGTGGGGGATAAGTTCGAGATCCAGCCGGATGTGAGGTGCCGCCAGCGACGAAGGACGGCTGAACCAGTTGCCCAGGCCGATGGCAAATTCCGCAGGTTCGCAGTGGACCGCGATGACCGTTCCGCCAAGGTCCATGCGGTATTCATTGGGCGCCAGTTCGAGAGTCTCATTGCTAGTCATCAAATCAGGCCTTTGGCTCGGCGGCTCGAACACCGCCCAGATTCTTGATCATTTGTACAAGGTGTCCACGCAGGCTGGCCGAAGCCAATACCGGATTGGCTGGACTCGCCTGGGGTGTTCCGTCGGGCAGATTGAATCCCATGACACGGCCGCGCACCGTATGAATCGGGCGCCACTTGCCCAGAGCATTGCTATCGCCTTTTTCCAAAACCCAGCGCCAGGGACCGGCCTGCAATACGAGCAGAACGCGGTGGGCTAAAAGCCGGTCGCCATCCTGAAAAATGAGCACTTCTCCTGGCCGGCAACGGGAGCCATCTGACGTG
Organism: Candidatus Krumholzibacteriia bacterium; assembly: GCA_016744275.1. Lineage (GTDB taxonomy): Bacteria > Krumholzibacteriota > Krumholzibacteriia > LZORAL124-64-63 > LZORAL124-64-63 > JAGRNP01. The sequence goes on from JADGEP010000040.1 coordinate 14,572, forward strand.
GCGATGCGCAAGATGGCACCCACCGGCAAGGAAGGCAACATGCTGCCGGTCAAGAGCGGCAATTCCACCGGACCGGAGGGCGCGGCGGACTGGCCAGTCAGTGCCAGCCAGGCATCGAGAAGTTTTTCCTGGTCGTTGCGCACGGGATCCTGCCAGGTTGTGTGTGCGGTGCCATTAAAAGCACAATAGCAGGCGAGCGTGAGGCTTGTCGCCCCCGGCCTTGGCTAAATTGTCGGGATTTTTTGCCGACAACCTGAGTACCAACTCTATTGCCGGTGGGAAACCACGGTGACAGCCATCGGGACGGCGCCTATCTTGAAGTTCATCATCGGACTTTTGATTGGCTGCGCTATATGACTAAGGATGGATCCTTGACCGCTGCACATCAACATCTGAAGCAAATGGTCCGGTCCTGGGCGGCCGGTCGCACCGCCTCTTTGAGCCTGCCTGGTGATGTGTCGGCCCAGGGCATAAGCGACTGCCTGCGCAAGCACAATGTGGAAGCCGCGCTGGGTCACCTGTTGCCCGGCTCCATCCGTACCGGCGAACTGGCTCACGATGTGCACCTTTCCCGCGGACGGTCCGACTTCCTGCTCCTGGAATACGAACGCCTGCTGCCGATTCTGCAAACGCCGGATTGGCAACCGGTTTTGCTGAAGGGCGCGGCCCTGGCCTTGGGCACTTATGCCAAACCCACCGATCGCTGGTTTCTGGATTTGGATGTTCTGGTGCCACGGGCAGAAGTGAACGCCGTCTGCGAGCGTTTGGAAGCTGCCGGCTACCGCCATCTGGATGGCAAAAGGGATCCGCTCTTTTACGACAAATACCACCTGCACCGCATCATGTTGGGCCCCCAGGGGTCAGTGGTGGAGGTTCATTGGGATTTGACCATTCCGGGTTCTGTCTACAGTCATGACGTGCCGGGAGTATTCAAACGGGCCGAAGTCAACACCTTGGGGCGGCATCAAATCCTCTGCGCCGCGCCGGTTGATCAAATTCTGCACGGCGTTTACCAGAACATTGCCGACGGATTTGTAGAT
>JADGEP010000410.1 GCA_016744275.1 Candidatus Krumholzibacteriia bacterium
TCGAAGAGCAGGGCCGCGATCACACCGCCGGTCACCGCCGGTCGCCAGCGGACCGTCGTCGCCGGCATAAAGCGATAGACCAGGATCATCGCCGCGCTGGACACCGCATAGATGATCCCGATGTAGGCTTCCTGGGGAATTTTTTCCGCGGCCCGCGAACGGGTCAAGCTGATCAGGCCCGCGCCAACCAGGGTGCTGACCAAGGCCACCAACCAAGTGGAATTGGTGCCGATCGAGCCGCCCAGCAAAAGGGCCAACGCCACGCCGAAGGCCGCAATCTGGGCCAAGGCGATGTCCACGAATATCACACCACGCTTGACCACGTGAAAGCCCAGATGCGAATGCATCGCCACCAGGATCAGGGCCATCACCATCGGCGCGCCCATCATTTCCACAAATCCATCCATCGCTAAGGCCTGGCCTTTCCGGCAGCCGCCAAATCGCGGCAGATCCCATCGATGTGCTCCAGGTACCCCTGGGCGCCGCCACCGGCACCCGCTTGCGCCGGCAGAACCACCGTCTGGCCTCCGCTGCGCTCAGCCACTTCGGCCGATACGTGATGATGATCCCAGGTCGCCGAGATCACCAACAGATTTTCTCTTTGGCGCCCTTCTTCGATCAGCTTTTGCACATGCCGGGGCGAAGGCGAGATGCCCGGCCGGTGCTCGATTTCGCCCATCACATCCAGCTGGAGAAAGTCGACCAGATAGGCCCAGGTGCGGTGATAGATGATGACCGGCATTTCAGCCACCACTGCGGTTTCAGCGCGCCACGACACGGTGCGTTCCTCCACATCCTGGGCAAAAGTGGCGGCTCGTTGCTTGTAACTGGCCGCATTGTCGACGTCGATTTCACCCAGCCGCCGCGCCAGGTGATGCGCCACCAGGACCGCCTGTCGCGGATCCAGGGTGTAGTGCGGATTGCCCTCAGGGTGCACGTCTCCTTCACCCCGGTCCAGGTGCCCGGTCGGCACCTCCAGGCGCGCAGTCACGGCCTCGGAGCAATCCACTTCGCCGGCAGCGCCCGGTCTGATCGCCGGGTTGCGGGCCTTGCGGATCAGCAGCGGCAACCAGCCCACTTCCAACTCCATGCCGTTGTAGACCAACATATCAGCCCGGCCGAGTTTACGAGCCAAAGACGGTTTGGCCGGCAAAAAATGGGGATCCATTTCGCCGGGACACAGCACCGTCACCTCCACATCATCGCCGCCGACAACCTGCACCAGGCTGCCGAGGTCTGCGATGGTGGCCACAACTTTCACTTTCGCCGCCGCCGGCTGTGACCCACCGATCAGAAAGCAGGCCACCAGCGCCCAGAGAATCTTGAGCGACATTTTGCGAGAATTCGTGCGTTTCATATCACCCTCCTAGTAGGCGTGGGCCGGATGCGACCCGATGGTGAAATTGAACTGCACATAGGCGCCCAGATCCTCGAAGTCCCCATCCTGTTCCCTATCGTAGTGCACGCCCACGCGCACGGCACTGAATTCACTCGCCGCCAAGGTGATGTTGGCCTTCAATTGCCGGATGGTGCGCAGCCCGTGCTCCTCTTCTCCCTCATGCTCGTCCTCATGCTCATGACCAGGCTCGGCGTCTCGGGCCACACTGCCACCCAACCCCAACCACCATTGGCGGCCGAAGCGGTATTGCAGATGGCTGTAAAAACCGAGCGGATCGCCTTCCTTGTGCTCCGGGTCCGGCAAGAGGATTTCGTTGGTGAAGGTGATCGCCGGGCCGCCCGTGGTGGCGCCCGAAACCCATTTCCAAGTCAAATCCGCGCCGTACATATTCCAACGCCCCATTGGCTCATCCATTTCGTGGGCCGCTCCGGGGCCCGTCAGGGCGCTGAGACCAAACTCCAACGTGCTGGCCGATGAGGTGTCCCAAAGGTTGCTCAAACGTCCACCGTAGGCCAAGTCCCGGCTGGAATCGTCGAAGATTTCCGCCGTGGCGCTCGTGGCGTAGACGGTCACCTCGGCCCACCAGGGCAGCGGCGCGTTCCAGGCCAACTCCGCTCCCGTTTCGGTCAACCCGTGTTCGCCAACGAAGGCGGAGATGCCGATCGGCGCGGTGACAAATGCGAAGTTGTGGGTGTGCAGCGGAATCTGTTTGCCAAAGTTCAGGTAGTCCTTGCCCACGCGCAGGCCAAACCCACGGGGCATGCCTTTGTATTCGAGGATGGCCTTTTCGATATCCAAAGCGTAGTGGGAGCCATGGGCCTCTTCCCCCTCTTCTTCTTCGGCGTGTTCCGGGTGCACCGCCACGATCAAGTCAGCATTCCAGAACGGGTCGACCACCGACGAAAACTGGATTTCCATTTCCTGCAAATTGAATTGGTTGGCCTCACGCGTATCGATGTCACGAGAGGTTTGTCCCAACAAGAGTGTATTGAGGCTGATCGCCGGATTCATGAGTCGAGAAATGCCGGTCGCCGTGCTCGAGGTGCCGCCCTGGGCTATGGCCCATCCGGGCAGAAGGAAGGCAAGCAGCAACAAACCCGCGCTCAGGCGGTGTGAGAATTTCATGAGATGTCCCTTTCATGCAAGGCAGACTTCCGCTGCAACAGCAGCGGTTCAATATTCGAATTCGAACAGAATTGTCAGCCGGAAAAGGGAGGCCCGCGGGCGCTCTGGCGCCGGATATCGACCGCCGTGGGCAAAACGCTGTTTTGGCGAGCCAGCACCGCAAGGCAGCGGCGCACCAGATCCAAAAACAGGCCCAGGGGAATCGCCAGGAAGGTGAAATTCAGAATCAGGCAGAAATAACAGGGAGTGCCGGAAGGGCCACTGTCGTGGCAATCACCGAGGTGGTGCAAAGCCGGCAAGCAGACCAGGAACGCAACCAACAAGACACCACAGAGAGCCCATCCAGGATGGGCTGCTGCTTGCTTCTTGACGTTGTGCGCCAACATATTCATGAACCCGCGGTTCTCTCCATCGGTAGGGTCAGATCATCTGCAATCGATTCAACCTAAACCAAATTGATCATTCGGCAAGTTGACCCGCTCAATGCGCTTCATCCCGGCCCGTGCCCACCGCCGCCCAGATCGCGTAAATGGTCAAGAGAATCAGAACGGTCAAAATGAGCAACGGCCCCTGGGCGTGCCAGGCCGACCAGTCGGCAACCCGCGCCTGCCAGGCCAGATGTGCCACCACTCGGGACGTGATCATGGCCACCACTCCCCAACGCAACAATACCACCATCATGATGACCGACGAAATGAAGCTGATGAAAATGCCGTCCAGGTCGTTGGCGCCGCTCAGGACAGTCCAGATGACAAGTGTCAGGATCAAGGCCGGCAATCGCCGTTTGACCAATTTGCGAATGCCCACCAGGGCCATCACATAAATGAAGAGGAATGTCAGCAGCAACGATTGGCCCAAAACCAGAGCCAAGGCTGGCCGTTGG
>JADGEP010000411.1:0-792 GCA_016744275.1 Candidatus Krumholzibacteriia bacterium
GGTGATCATGGGAAACATGATTTTGGCGTTGCCCGCAGTGGCGGCCCGGCAAATGGCTTTCATCTGGGTCTTGAACAGTTGGCGGTTGGCCAAGCTGAAACGGATGCCGCGCCAGCCCAGGAACGGATTATATTCGCGCTTGGCCCCCAGATAGTCCGAGACCTTGTCGCCGCCCACGTCCAGGGTCCGGAAAATCACCGGTCGCCCCTCCATGCGGCGGACAATCTCGGTGTACATGAGCACCTGATCATCTTCCGATGGAATAGTCTGGTGCTGAAAAAAGAGAAACTCGGTGCGCAACAGACCAATGCCTTCAGCGCCTCGGGCCAGGGCTTCGTCCACTTCGACGGGCAACTCAATGTTGGCCATCATATGGATCTGGCGGCCATCGGGCGTGATGGCCGGCAGATCTTTCAGGCCCGCCAACTTTTCGTTGATGACAATCTGCTGGCGAGTCAGCAAATGGAATTGCTCGGTGGTCTCTTCATCCGGTTCGGCGATACAGCGGCCGTCGGTGCCATCAATGGCCACGATCTGACCGGCTGGACGCGCCACCGCGCCACCGCGTAAACCGACTATGGCCGGTACGCCAATAGAGCGCGCCAGGATGGCTACGTGGCTGGTATTGCCGCCCTCGTCCATGATGAAACCCAGCACGTTGTGGCGGCCCAGAGCGGCGGTATCGCTGGGCGTCAGATTGACGGCCGAAATGATCGACGGAACCTCCGGGCTCGACAGCTGGTCCTGCGCCTGGCCCAGAAAACCGCACCGCACGTGATCCTTCATGGAGAG
>JADGEP010000411.1:802-3406 GCA_016744275.1 Candidatus Krumholzibacteriia bacterium
GTTCCACATCGCGCAGATCATTGACTCGCTCACGGAAGGTTTCGTCTTCGATTTCGAGAAAGCGTGCGGCTAAATCTCCCACGGTGCGGGCAAAAGCTGCCTCGGCGTTGACCCGCTCCAGGCGGATGACGGCCAACGTGGCATCCCACACCATTTCGTCTTCGAGGATCAACAATTGGCTGGACAGGATGCCGGCTTCATCGGGGCCCAATTCGGTGGTCAACCGCTCGATCAGGGTTTCGATTTCGGCCCGGGCGTGATCCACCGCCAGGCGGAAACGTTCGCTTTCAGCGGCGACTTCTTTCACTTCCAGGCTGCGGCGCACCGGTACAATGGTCTTGCGGCGGACCGGGTAAACCGGACCGACTGCATACCCCGGCGAGGCTGCAATGCCATTGAAGGTTCTCATGATCCTATCATATCAGCTGGGGCCCATCATTTCAGACGGAGCTGGCGCCAGGAGGGGTTTCGGGTTCTGCCAATTCCACGGCAATCAAATGGACAAGACGCTGGGCAGCGGCTTCCTCATCGTCACCTGAGACCTCAATTTCCACATCCGTGCCAAATTCAGCCGCCAGACTAGCCAACCCCATGATACTCTTCGCATTGGCCATGCGACCATTGTAGCGAATGGTCACTTCCGACGCGAAGGTCTTGGTCAACTTGACGATCCTGCCGGCAGCGCGCAAATGAAAGCCCACCGGATCGGACACAGTAGCTGTCACAGTCTTCAATTGAGGATTCCCTTGTGGATACAAAAAATGATTGTCAGGGCCACAATTTAACCTCCTGAGAAGAAAACCGCAAAGGCTAGCAACAGTGCCAGACCCAATCCCACCAGGATGAGCATTTCTCCCGGCAAGCGGCGGCGCAAGACGATGGGCAACCCCAGGCCGGTCAAGACACCGAACCAGAGCAGGCCATCATGCACTGGGGCCCCCGGCCGGGTCACCATGGCCATGTAAGTGCCTGCGGTCATGCCCGTCAAAACCATCCCCGCCCGTTCCGCCACCGCGATTCCCCGGTGCCAATGGCGGTGGTGCAGCAATTCGACCAAATCAAAGCCCAGGCGGTAACCGCGATCCAGGCTGCGCCAACGCAAAAACACCCACCAAGGCAATCACCGCCGCCATCTGGCCGTGCAAACCCAGCAGGCAAAGCGCCATGGCCATGGCCGGCCGGATGCCCAACCAGAACAGTTGGTCCCCCAGGCTGGCAAATGCCCGCCCCAACGAATCGCGGAACATCGTAGTCATCCCAGGTTCCATGGCCTCGGACTGCGCACGGTCATCCTCAAGGCGCACCAGGCCACCGATGACAAAGTTGGCCAGATAGGGATTGGTATTGAAAAACTCATAGTAGCGGCGGCAGAACACCCGGTCCTGATTCAGGGCGCGGCGCTGGGTGCGCACCCAAGGCAGCATCACCGTCAACAATCCCAGATTCTGCATACGCTCATGATTCCAACTGGCCTGCAGACTCAGGCTGCGGACAAACAGACTCAACTTCAAACGAAACGGCAATCCCTTGGCAGCAGTGGTGGCGATCTTTTTGGTGTTGCTCACAGGACAAACCTCGTCACCAGGAAAGACACGGCCGTGCCCGAAACCAGCCACGGCCAACTTGAGCGCAGCCCGTACCGATCAATGAGATTGCCGATGCCCAAACCAGGCAGGAGCAAAGGCAACATGCCCAAGGCCCCCAGTACAAAAACCGGAAACAAATCGAAGGCGGGGATCCAGAGTCGGCGCAGTATCAACAGGACAATGATCGCAGTGACGAAGCCGCGTAAGAAGGTGGTGAACAGGCAGCGCGCGTGAATGCTTTCGATGCGGGTCAGGCGACCGTCTCGCAAGGTGCGGTGGCCTTCGAGCATCCAGGCCGAATGGGCCTTGCGTTCCCACTGGATCAGGAAATGGCCAGCGCTGCTGAACAGCCCCACCGCCAAAACCATCCAGCCAATGAAAGGGATTTCACCCAGGGTTCGTGCGCCCAGGGCCAGGCCGAGATCGCGTCCCGAAAGAACCGCAGCGCCCACCACCGCCACCAGCGAGGTGACGTGGTCGCCGGTGAAAGACTGGCCCACCGGCAGGTTGCCGGCCAGGATGAGCTGCACCGGCAAGCCAATGGCCAATCCGGCCAGGGGATCGCCACAGAAAGCGCCGGTGAGTACCGCCACCGGCAGAGGTTGGCTGAACCAGGTCTGAGCCAGGGCGGTATCGTCAAGGCTCAGCAATCCGGCCAGCAGACCCAGCAAGAGGATCGAAGTCCAGGTCGGGTCAGCCGCCGGTGCCCAGGCCATCAGGAATGCCATCAGAAACCCGCCTCCATCTCCTCCAGCCTTTCGCGATCCAGGTTGTATTCCCGACCACCGGGAACCTGCTGCGCCGAAAGAGTGGCACCCATGTCCAACAAACGCCGGAAGGCTCTCAAGTCCGTCTCATCGACAAAGACAAAAGGAAGCATTTCTTTTTTGCCGGCAGCAAAATGCAACCCGCCCACGTTGACCTTCGCCACCGGGGCGCCGATGCGGACCAGTTCGTTCATTTCTTCGGCCGATCCGGCCAGCAATAAAATGCGTTCATCCAGGTTGTCCGGATCAGA
>JADGEP010000412.1 GCA_016744275.1 Candidatus Krumholzibacteriia bacterium
GTCAATACCGAGATGCAGGGGCTGGAATTTTTGCGCACCGGAGAGGCGCGCGACGACTTCCCTTTGCTACGGGATGCCCGTGCTGCCAACAATTTGGTATTCCTGGACAGCGCGGCCAGCGCCCAGAAACCGCAGGTCGTCATTGATGCCGTGGATCGGATGTATTCCAGCCAGTACGCGAATATCCACCGCGGGGTCTATGAGCTGAGCCAGAAGGCGACTCAGCTGTATGAAAACGCGCGGGGCAAAGTGCAGCAGTTCTTGGGCGCGGCCCAACCTGAAGAAATCGTTTTTGTAAGAGGGGCCACCGAAGGCCTGAACCTTTTGGCCCACAGTTTTGTCAGACCGCGGGTAAAAGCGGGGGATGAAATCCTCATCACCCAGATGGAGCACCATTCAAACATCGTGCCCTGGCAGTTGCTGTGCCAGGAGACCGGCGCGGTTCTTAAATATGTACCGCTGACAAGCGATGGGGAACTGGAGCTCGAAAAGCTTCCTAAATTGTTGACCGATCGCACTCGGGTGTTGGCGATCTCGCATGTTTCCAATGCGTTGGGTACGATCAATCCCTTGGCTGAGCTGGTTCGTCTGGCCCACGAAAAAGACGTGCCCGTCATTGTCGATGGTGCCCAGGCGGTGCCTCATCTGGCGGTTGATGTGCAGGCCCTGGACTGCGACTTCTATGTGTTCTCTGGGCACAAACTCTACGGGCCCACGGGTGTTGGGGCGGTGTATGGCAAGATAGAACACTGGCGCAGCATGCCGCCTTGGCAGGGTGGTGGCGACATGATCCTGTCGGTGACGATGGAGAAAAGCACTTACGCCGAGCCACCGGCCTGTTTTGAAGCGGGCACGCCCAATATCGCCGGGGCCGTGGGGCTTGGCGCGGCGATCGACTATGTCAACGGCATCGGCATGGACACCTTGTCTGCCTATGAAAATGAATTGTTGGTCCAGGGCAATGAGATCCTCGGCCGCGTGCCGGGGTTGCGCATGATCGGCACTTCGGTCCACAAGGCGGCCGTGTTCAGTTTTGTGCTCGATGGTGTGCACCCACACGACGTGGGCACTTTTCTGGACAGCGACAATATCGCCGTGCGGACGGGCCACCACTGCGCCCAGCCGATCATGGACTATTTCGATATCCCGGCGACGACCCGTGCCTCGCTGGGGGTCTACAACACCACCGAAGACCTGGAAGCCTTGGCGGCTGGTCTTCTGAAAATCAGAAAGTTCTTCCGCGTATGAGCGACCTGAGAGAACTCTACCAGGAATTGGTGCTGGATCACGGTCAAAAGCCGCGCAACAACCGGCCCATCCACGACTGCAGTCACGAAAAGGGATGCTCTCATCGGGAGGGTTACAATCCCCTGTGTGGCGACAAGCTGACTTTGTACGTAAAAGCCGATGGTGATACCCTGGACGACTTGTGTTTCGAGGGCAGTGGCTGCGCGATTTTCACCGCCAGTTCGTCCATGTTGACCGAAGCGCTCAAGGGCAAAAGTATTGCTGAAGTGCGCGAGATCACCGACGAATTCATCGGCATGCTCACCAGCGGCGAAAAAGTGGCCGACCCCGAGGGATTGGGCAAGTTGGCCGTCTTTGGTGGCGTGAAAGATTTTCCGGCGCGCGTGAAGTGCGCCACCCTGCCTTGGCGTGCTCTGGAATCCATTCTGGAGAGCCGAGAAGATGCGAAAGGCGCCGAAGATGACGCCGTCAACAGCAACGAAGACCAGGTTGGCTGAAGCCACCCGGTGGAAATAGACTGGAGATTCGAAATGCCTTATCCCGAGCAGATGGTGGCCCCCATGAGGGCCGAGTTGACCAGCGCCGGTGTGCAGGAACTGCGCACACCGTCGGAGGTTGACAGCTTTTTCGCCCAGAATTCCGGCACCTCGTTGGTGCTGGTCAACAGTGTGTGCGGTTGTGCGGCTGGCAGCGCCCGTCCGGCCTTGAAGTCGGCCATTGGTGAGAACACCCGCCCGGATCGCGTGGCGACAGTTTTTGCTGGCCAGGATCTGGAAGCAACGGCCAGGGCCCGGGAGTTGTTCGGCGATGTGCCGCCCAGCAGCCCGAGCATGGCGCTGATCAAGGACGGCGAATTGGTGCACTTTGTACCGCGCCACATGATCGAAGGACGCGACGCCTTGAGCATCGCCACGGACCTGACGGCGGCCTTTGCCGAATATTGCTGATCATCCGGCCGCGGCGGCGACTCGCCCAGCCGCTGCGGCCTTGCCATAAAGAGGAATGCCATGGGCACCTTTCATGATACTGCCGATCCCTTGCATGGGATCACCGTTGTGGCCGAATCAGGCGACACCGTCTATGTCGGCCGTTGCCATGCCCGTGAAAACGGCACCATCCTGCTATTGGATGTGGACCAACACACCAACGGTGAGGATGGAAAAACGAATCAGGAATACCTGACTCGGGCCGCGCGTTTTGGCGTGTGGAAGAAGCACGAAAAACTGACTTTGAAGGCCGATGATGTGTCGGGACTGTCGCCCTTGAGTGACCATTTTCCGCGTCCGGGAGCCAAGACCGCGCCGGTGGTTGAAACGGTGGCCGCGGCGGCTCCGGCTCCAGTGGCCAAGGAGTTGGCGACATTGACGGCCGACCCTGTCGAAGCACCGGTGCAGTTGACTGAAGCTGCGGCCACGGAGGTGCGTCGTCTGCTCGAGACCGAAGAGCGGGAGGGGCAAGGGCTGCGCCTGGCCGTTTCCGGCGGCGGGTGTTCTGGCCTCGTCTACAAGGTCGAGTTTGATACCCAAAATGAGGGCGACATCGTGGTGTCCTGTGAGGGTTTTGATGTGTTGATGGACCGCAAGAGCACTATTTACCTGCGGGGCGTGACCCTGGATCACCAACAGGGCCTGAGCGGCCGGGGCTTTCAGTTCAACAACCCCAATGCCAGCAATACCTGTGGTTGTGGGGAAAGCTTTTCGGTGTGATGTCTGAACAATTGACGGATATCAGTGGCCTGGCTCGACGCCATGGCCTGGTCAGCAGTTGGCAAGGCGGCCCCGGACTCGGGGCCGTGCTTGTGTCGGGCAGCGACAGCCCGACCTTCCTGCAGGCCCAGTTGACGAGTGATGTCTTGGCTCTGGAACCTGGCACAGGTCAGCTTTCGGCCCGCCTCGACCGGCAAGGTAAGCTTCAGGCTTGGTTCAGCCTGCACCGACTGCCGGACCGCGGTCAACCATTCCCAACCTTTGTCTTGATCTTGCCGCGGGCCGAGGTGCCTGCCCTGGTTTCAGATTTGAACACCTATGTGATCAGCGAAGACGTGCTGGTCGACGACATGTCGGCTGATTTTGAAGGCGTGGTGCTGCAATACGCTGCCGACGTGCCCGGGGTGAACCCTTGGCTGGAATCGGTCCTGGGC
>JADGEP010000413.1 GCA_016744275.1 Candidatus Krumholzibacteriia bacterium
GGATCGGCTCCGCTTCAAAGAACACATCTTCGAAGAGCGCTCCCGGCTGGTCCACGCGCAGGCCCAGATAGCCCAACTCGGGCACCTCGCTGCGCTCTTGCCAACGGTCCCAATAGCGCCAGGGGAAAAAGATCACGGGCGTTCCAACCGTGGCCGCCTGGGCCGAAGAGGTGTGAAACCCGACCGCCGGCAGGATCCCCCCGAGCATCAGCAGGGTAAGGGCAAACCCGATGCTCATGAAGGAGTCCAACCGACTCAGAAACGCAGCGCGAGGGGCCTTTTGATTGCCAAATTGGGCGAAACAGCAATCGGTGGCGTCGTGTCGGGCATTTCCAGTGCGGTGTGCGAGCATATTCGTCCTCTGGGGATCTCCTCAGTGATTCGAACTGTCTACCTGGGATACCACCCAGGTCAGAGGGGTCAACCATGGTCTTCCCCCCTACGCATCCGCGCGGTCGGGGTTTCGACCCGGTTTTCTGTCAGCAGTTGTGGGGTAGGCAAATCCGCAAATTGTCTGCGGCATCTTGCTGTCTGCGAACAGCCGGATCGACTGAATGTACGGATAAACGCTACCACAGGCAATAGCACCGTCACCCCACCCCGGCGAGATGGCGCACCGAGGCTCCGCTGTCGGTTCCTTCGAACTCCACCGCCACCACATCGAAACGCAGGTCCCCCGGGGCTTGCCCGCGGTGTTCTGACAACCAATGCAACGCCAGTTTTCGCAAACGCCGCTGTTGGGCCCTGGTCAGCCAGGCCTCTGCCGGCGCCAACGATCCGGGCCCTCGGGTTTTCACTTCGACAAAGACCAGAGTGCTGCCTTGGCGCAGGATCAGATCGATCTCGCCCCCGGGACGCCGGTAACGCTGATCCACACAGCGATACCCGCACAACTCCAGAAAGACCCGCGCCACGTGTTCGCCCCACTGGCCGAGGCGGTGAGAATTGCTCATGGGATTTTCGATTCCGGGAGATGACTACCCTGGGTAGGGCAATGACCGTGCCATCGGAATCAGAACAACTGTCCCTGATCCAAATTGGCAATGGGCTTGTAACTGAAGCGATGGATGGCGCACGGTCCCAATCGACCCAGGCCCTCCTGGTGGCGAGGCACACCATATCCTTTGTGTTCGGCAAAGCCGTAACCTGGATACTTGCGATCCCAAACCGACATGATGCGGTCGCGAAATTCCTTGGCCAGGATGCTGGCAGCCGCGATGCAGGCGCTGGTGCCATCGCCCTTGACCACCGTGTCGGTGGGCCACGGCACTTTGGGCGCTTGCAGACCATCGATCAGGACCAGATCGGGAGCGACTCCCAATTTATGCAACGACCGGGCCATGCCCTGCAAGGTGGCCTGCAGAATATTCACCCGGTCGATCTCCGCGGGAGAAACAGCACAAGCGCCCCAACTGAGGGCGCTTGCACGGATCTCGCCACACAGGGCCTCGCGGCGCCTGGCGGTGAGTTTTTTGCTGTCGTCCAGGCCGGCAGGACACCAACCGTCGGGCAGAATCACTGCCGCGGCGACCACTGGTCCTGCCCAACATCCGCGTCCGGCTTCATCCACTCCGGCGATCGTCAAACGACCGCCTTCGCTGCGCTCCTGATCGTAAACGACCAGATCCGGCTGGATGGGTTCGGACACGCGCGCCTACCGGCGAGCTTCGCGAATCCTGGCCTTGCGACCGGTCCGGCCCCGCAGGTAATACAGCTTGGCGCGGCGGATACGGCCTCGTTTTTTCACCGAGATGGAATCCACGTTGGGGGACTCCACCGGGAAAATACGCTCAACGGCGATGCCGCCGGTGACTTTGCGCACCGTGACCGAAGCTTCGTTGCCGGTTCCTTGACGAGCGATCACGGCGCCAATGAAATCCTGGATACGGCTCTTGTCGCCTTCCTTGATCCGCACGGCAACGGTAATGGTGTCGCCGATACTGAATTCCGGAAGATCGTCCCGCAGCCCATTGGTCCGCATTTGTTCGACGATGTTCATCTCTGCCTCCTGATAAGCCTGCCTGCCATATTCATGGCAATTTCGGCAAGCGTCCAACTCAGCCCAGATGGGCCAGGGTAAAAAATCTATCTCAACGTTTCCGCGACTTGTCGTCGGTTTCTTCGGTTTGCCTGAGATCCGGTCGGCGAACTTCAGTTCGCTCTTTGGCCTGTTCGTCCCGCCACTGGGCAATTTTGCCGTGGTGGCCGGAAAGCAAGACATCCGGCACCGTGAGCCCCCGGAACTCCGGAGGTTTCGTGTACCACTGACAATCGAGGCCGCCGCCGCGGACAGTGGTGAAACTGTCGTTGTTGGCCGAGTCCTCATTGTGCAGCACACCTTCGATGCGCCTGACCAATGCGTCGGCGACAACCAGGGCTGGCAGTTCCCCGCCCGAAAGAACGTAATCGCCGATGGAAACCTCGCGGTTGACCACCAGTTCAATCGCCCGTTCATCGATGCCCTTGTAGTGGCCGCAGATCAGAATGATTTCGCCCTTCAACTGCAGGTCTTCCAGCAGTTCCAGCGTGAGCGCCTCGTCAAAGGTCTCCCCCTGGGGCGTGGTCAGAATCACCGTGGCGTCGTTGTTCTGACGAACACTCTCCACAGCTTCGACCACGGGCTTGGCCATCATGATCATGCCGGCCCCGCCTCCGTAGGCGGTGTCGTCAACGGTGCGATGCTTGTCGACCGAGAATTCGCGGATGTCCACGACCTCGTAACGGACCTGGCCCTGCCTTTCGGCCCGGCCGGGAATGCTCGTTTCCAGCACGGTGCGCACCATGTCCGGAAAAAGCGTCAGGATCTTGATGCAAGGGGCCGTTTTGGCCGTGTCTTGCTGATCAGCCGCGCTGGACATCGAACAGTCCTTCCGGCGGATCAATGATCAAGGCTCCTGTCAGTCCGTCGTCCGGTTGCAGAATCGGAGCCACGGCGGGAATCAAAATTTCCTTACCCATGGACTCTTCATCCGGCAGCACCAGCATCAAACCAGTGCCGGCAACCCGGACTTCATCAACAATACCGACCAATACGTCAGCGGTCGTCCGAACTTCTCTTCCCAGCCAGCGAAAGGGCAACCCTTCGTTCGGCTTGGGGAAGTCCGTGGCCAGGTAGTCGTGACTCATGAAGCCCAACTGCCGCCCCACCATGGCGTCGGCCGCGTTGCGATCGTTCACTCCGCGCACTTTTAATGCCCGGCACGATCCTGCCTGCCGTTGCTTGGTGATGCCGGCGGCCGTCCCGTCGCCCCACTGCAGGTAACTGCTCAAGAGCAGTTCCTCGTGGTAGTCCAGCAAGGGATAGAACTTCAGTTCACCCTTGAGGCCAATGGCCTTGACGATCTCACCGATGATCACGAACTGGTTCGGGGTC
>JADGEP010000414.1 GCA_016744275.1 Candidatus Krumholzibacteriia bacterium
CCCACAAACAAATCGAAGCGGTTGTTCAGGATCTTGTAGGCCACCGAAACTTCGGTGTCCCGTTTGACCTCGCCCTCCCAGCGGTAAAACGATACCAGGTCAGCGCCAATCTGGCCGCAGACAGCCAAGCCGGCATCGACCAACAAATGCGTGACCTTTTCCGCCTCGGCGCGGTCGGGAAATGTCGTCACCAGAATGCGCAATTCGCCTTGGCTCATGTCAATCCTCCACGGCTGATTCGGCCAGGATATTTTTCATCACTTCATGCAAGCCCGGAGCCGCGGCCAGGATGTTCTTAAAATGCATGGCCTCCTGTTGCCCATTCTGGGCACTGACAATGGCGCCCGCTTCACGCGCAATCAGGGTGCCGGCCGCAGAATCCCAGGAACGCAGACTGGTTTCCCAATATCCATCCAACTTGCCCGCCGCCACGTGCACCAGATCTACCGCCGCACTGCCGCCGCGCCGCACCCCGTGGCATTTTTTCTTGAGAAAATCGCGCACCCGACCGGCATTGCGGTCCACACCTTCGTCGCGCACATAGGGAAACCCGGTGGCCAACAGGGCGCTGGTCAAAGCCACCGGCTCACGCCGTTTCAACACCTCACGGTGATCATGGGCCGGACGTTCCAGAACAGCGCCGTCGCCTCTGCGAGCCAGGTACAATTCATCCAGGTAAGGCGCAAACACACCGGCCAACAGCAGGCCTTCGTCATCAGCGCAAGCGATGCTCACCGAAAAAATCGGGTAGCCATGGGCGTAGTTGGTCGTGCCGTCAAGGGGGTCGATATACCAGGTGCGGCCACTGGCGCCCGGCTTGTTGCCCGACTCTTCGGCCTCGATCGTATCACCGGCAAAATGTTGGGTGATGCCTGCGACGAGCATGTCCTCCACTCGGCGGTCCACCTCGGTGACAATCTCGGTGGCACCCTTCTGCATGATGGGCCCGACTCTTCCCATATTGGCGAGCAACATCTCGCCAGCCGAAAGGGCCAAATCGCGAACTATAAGCAGCTGTTCAGCAACGTCTTGACTCATATTGACTTGTCCTGGATATCATTGGAGTGGGATCAGAAAGTGCATTCTGTCGCGCATCATAGTGGACCCGTCGCCACACCTCAACGCAATTCCCGGCTCACGGGTTGACATAGCCGCTCACCGGCTTAGGTTTTAGGGGTAAGAGCATCGTAATTCAGGCAACATGGCCGCCGGCACACCCGGCTCAGCCAACCGGAAGGAATGCCATGATTGAGAAGATTCAGGCCGTTCTGGGAGAGAGCCGCCCCGCGCTTCAGGCCGATGGCGGCGACGTCGAATTCATCGACTACAACGAAGGCGTGGTCACCGTGCGGATGCAAGGCGCTTGCGGCAGCTGCCCCATGAGTGTCATGACCCTCAAGCAGGGCATTGAAGCCCGCATGAAGGAACGCATTCCCGAGGTGGTTTCGGTCGAGCAGATCTAGATCAAAATTGTTGAGGATTGTGAGCGGCGGGCCTTGGGTCCGCCGCTTTTTTTTAGCGGCCGGGCAGAACTTCGACCTTGGCTTCCACGACGCCCTCCCGCACGAAGTCGAGATCCTGGGCGCCCCGCCAACTCACGTCGATGATGCGCCCGTCGACAAACGGCCCGCGGTCGTTGATGCGCAACAGGACCGTCTTGCCGTTCTCCAGATTCGTGACCCGCACCCGCGTGCCAAACGGCAACGTGCGATGGGCTGCGGTGAGTTGGTTCTCGTCGTAGGTTTCACCATTGGCGGTCGTGCGCCCGTGATATTGGTGGCCGTAGTAGCTGGCCAAACCCAACTCCTGGCTGCTGACGCCTCCCACCTCAGACGGATCACCACCGCTGCCGGCACAGGCCGTCAAACTGGTCGTGCAGATCAGGAATACCGCAACAAGCAACAGGCGCATTTTTTCTCCTTCAATCGCGAGCAGGACGGGTGAACAGCCAGGGCCCGGACGCCGGCGGTTCACAAGTGGCTTCCCAGCCCAATTCGCCAAAGCCCAACAAATCGGCCGGTTTTTTGGCCCCTGAAACAAACACATACTTCACCATGGAACCACGAGCCATCTTGGCGTGCACCGAAACGTTTTTCAGGGAGCCATCGGGCCGCGTCTCTTTGAAAACCGGCGAAATCAGCGGCCCCTTGAGGGCTTTGAGATCCAACGCCTTGGTGTACTCCTGGGCAGCCAGATTCAGGATCGGCTCGTTCTCTTTCAAGCGGCTGTTCAACTCTGTGGTCAATTTTTTCTGCCAATATGAGACCAGATGGGGCGCCCGGGGCGGCTTGAACTTGCTGCCCATTTCCAACCGGTAGGCAGCGATCTCATCCAACGGTTGCAAGAGGCCGTACAAGCCCGACAAAATCACGATTCGCTTCTGGGCGTCTCGCACTTGCGGGGCCGTCCAACTGAAGGGATCGATGTACTTGTAGACCAATCCGGTGAAAGCAAAAAGCGCCGGAGCCAAGGGTTCCCCGGTTTGCCCCCACTGCACGACGGCGGCTTTGGTTTCGTCGGCCAGTTTTGCGCTCAGGGCCATCTGCCTTGTCAGTTTGGGCAGGCTGAGGCGTTGCACCGATTTCATCAATTGAGCCGCGGTGTCCTGGAAATGGGGTTGGCTCAGCTTCAAGCCTATGGGGGCCGCGGCGCTCAGGTCCATGGTTTTGGTGGTGTTGAGAAAGACCTTCATAGGCTCAGCTTGCGTTGGGTGTGGCCGGTGAGAAGACACTGGGCAGGCAAACTAGCACAGGTCATGATTCCGGGCCACCGCTATCGACACTCACCGGTACATGGCCTTCAGTTCTCCCCAAGACGTGACATCCGTGGGCACTGGCCCGCAGGCGCCAGTCGGTGCTGACCGTACGCCCGTGTATTCCGGCATGCCCGAGCCCAGCATACCGTTGAAAAACGTGAATTCACCAATGACGTCTACGACCCCGGGGACAGCCTCGCGGTACAGGGGATGCTCCGTCCCAACTCCCCACGCCAACTCCATGAATCCAACATCGCCCCAACAGCCGTCCTGGCAGGGAATCAAATTGACGATGAAGGTGTCCGCGTACCCGGACGGCGTAATGATCAGAATGCCCCGCACCAAAGGCGCCTCGCCTTGAGCAGCAAAACCCGAAATCCGGCCCGGTGGATAATAAAAAGCGCCGTCTTGGGGAAAGACATGTTCGCCGCTGGCGTTGACGGCTTTCGCTATGAATTCATAATGCACATTGGGATGAGGAAGCGGCACCATCACGGTTGTCCTGACGGCCAACGATCGGTCAGCTGCCGTTGGTGGCGGCATTGGCACCACGTCGGTATCGAGCAGAACCGGTTCTTCGCATATGCCCACGGC
>JADGEP010000415.1 GCA_016744275.1 Candidatus Krumholzibacteriia bacterium
GATCGCGGTTTTTCTTCCTTTACAACCAGCGAGGGCACCAGGTGATGCGGGTGCTGGCCGTGGAGGCGCAGAGCGGCCAGGTGACGGCCATCGTCGACGAACAATGCAGCACGTTCTTTGACTATCAGGGGAAACTCTATCTGGCGTACCTCGATAGCACCGATGAGCTGCTCTGGATGTCCGAGCGGGATGGCTGGAATCACCTCTATCTCTACGACCGCAAACGGGCGCGGGTCAAAAAGCAGATCACCCGAGGCGACTGGGTCGTGCGGAGCGTCGAAAGTATGGATGTCGAAAACCGACATGTCCACCTGCGCGCCATGGGACTGGTGCCCGGTGAGGATCCCTATTTGGTTCACCACGTTCGTGCCGATCTGGACGGACGCAAGCTCACTCAGCTGACAACGGGCAACGGCATCCACGCCTTGCAGTGGTCCCCGGACGGCAACTATTTCGTGGACAGTTGGTCACGGGTTGACGCACCCCCAGTGCATGTGTTGCGCGACAGCAAGGTCGGTCGCTTGGTCTGCAAACTGGAAACCGCAGACGTCCGTGAATTGCTGGCCACGGGCCGCCGCCTGCCCGAGCCTTTTGTGGCGCCGGGCCGGGATGGCGAAACGCTGATCCACGGCATCATTCATCGGCCCACGGATTTTGATCCGGCGCAAAGCTATCCGGTTTTGGAGTACATCTATGCCGGGCCGCATGGGCACCATGTGCCGAAGGCGTTTCAGGCCCAGCACCGTATGCAGGCTTTGGTCGACCGCGGATTTGTGGTGGTGCAAATTGATGGCATGGGCACCAACTGGCGGAGCAAGGCCTTCCACGACGTGTGTTGGCAGAATCTGGTGGACGGGGGCTTCCCCGACCGCGTAGCTTGGATCAAGGCTGCCGCAGCCCATGAACCAGCCATGGACCTGTCGCGAGTGGGCATCTTCGGCGGCAGTGCCGGTGGCCAAAATGCCTTGGCGGCATTGCTCACCCATGGAGATTTTTACCACGCGGCCATGGCCGATTGTGGCTGCCACGACAACCGCATGGACAAGATTTGGTGGAATGAACAATGGCTGGGGTATCCGGTGGGGCCGCAGTATGAGGCGAGCAGCAACGTGGCGTTGGCCGGACAACTTGAAGGCGCGTTGTTGCTGATAGTTGGCGAATTGGACCGCAACGTGGATCCGGCATCGACCATGCAAGTGGTCGACGCGCTGGTCAAGGCGGACAAGGATTTCGAGATGCTGGTGATCCCCGGTGTGGGGCACGGCGCCTCCGGAACCCCTTACGGTCGGCGGCGCACGGCGGACTTTTTTGTCCGACACCTGAAACCATGACTCGACGCCGATTCTTTTGGGGACGGCTGAATTGATAGGGGAGAACAGATTTGCTGAAAATCATTCTGATTGTGCTGGCTTTGATGACAGCCGGAACCGCCGTGGCAAGCGAAGAACTTGAGGCGCTGTCCTGGCTGGAAGGCCACTGGGTGGCAGACGCTTTTGGTGGAATCAGCGAAGAAGTCTGGTTGCCTGCCGCCGGTGATTCGATGCACGGGGTCTTTCGTTTGACGATGGATGGAAAAATGAATTTTTCGGAATTCATTCAACTGACCGTTGAAGACGGCCACATCATGATGCGTTTTGAACACTTTCGTCCGGACTATTCGACCTGGGAAGGTGAAGGCCCGCCCATGGAACTGAAGGCGACCACCGTCGGACCCGGCAACGTTGTTTTTGAGGCATTGAATGAGGCGAAGGCCAACCGCATCGAATACCGCCTGGTCGACGATGAGCTTCAAGTAGCTGTCAGTGGAATTGACGGTGTGCTGCGCTTCGCTCGCAAGTGAGTGGACGCCGAAACTGCGGTGAGGCAATAGTATGGCTACCAAACTGATCGCTTTACTATGGGGCTTCGCCGAAGGCACGCTATTCTTCTTTGTGCCAGATGTCTTTCTCAGCGCCGCCGGCTTGGTTGATCGACGACGTGCTTTTATCGCCTGCTTCTATGCCTTGGCTGGATCCATGCTGGGTGGAACGGTCATGTACCTTTGGGGCGCGTCCGACGCGCCGGCTGCCCTGCGGGTTTTGGATGCCGTGCCGGCCATCTCCCCCGCCATGATGGAGACCGTGCGCACACAGTTGATCGACCTGGGCGCCTGGGGCGTGTTTGCCGGGCCCCTGGGTGGTGTGCCTTACAAAATCTACGCCGTGCAAGCGCCCGGTGCGAGCGTCGGCCTGGTAAGTTTCCTGTTAGTGAGCATCCCGGCAAGGGTCATCCGCTTCATCGCCGTCACCTTGATCGCGCCGCTGGTGATCCGGAAATGGGGCCGCCAAAAAACGCAGCAGGGGAACATCCTGTTGATGTTGGGGGCCTGGGCCGTGTTTTATGTCTTCTATTTCATCAGCAAGGCGCAGTAGTATCGCTCATTGTTCGATAGTGGGCCATACGCGTTGCCAACCGAAGTGAGCCGGCTGATGCCTTCGACCTATGATCTCAAACAAAAATTCAGTGGGATATTGCGCCCTGTCGTCAACGGTTTGGTGCGCCGCGGTGTTTCAGCCAACGGTGTGACCTGGGCCGCCCTGGTCTTGAGCATCGCCTATGGTGCGGCGATCTATTGGCGTCCGACATTCATGCCGCTGTTTCTCTATTTTCCCGTCGTGCTACTGGTGCGCATGGCGCTCAACAACATCGATGGCGTGATCGCTCGCGAGCACGATCAGAAGTCTGCCCTTGGCGGTTACCTCAATGAATTGTGCGATGTGGTCAGTGACCTGGTTCTCTATTTGCCGTTTGCCCTGGTCACGGGCTTTGTGCCGGAAGTTGTTCTTTTATTTGTGCTTGCCGGTGTGGTGGCTGAGTTCGCTGGCGTATTGGCTCATGCCGAAAACCGTCCCCGCAGTTACCACGGGCCAGCCACCAAGAGCGACCGGGCGCTGGTCATGGCGCTGTTGGGCCTGGCAGTGTACTTCGGCCTGGAGCAGGCCTGGATTCTCAACGGTGTACTGGTGCTGATGACACTCTTGTCTTTGTTTTCATTGCGTAACCGCGTGCGTCACGGGACCCGGGCGGTGAACGATGCTTGAATTGGGTTCAAGGGCGGGCACCGTCCTGGCGGGTGTTTGGGCAGTGCTGCTGGTGGGGACCATAGTGGTCCGCATCATGAGAGCGGCCAAACCTGAAGCCGACCACCAGGAGTTGTCCAGCCGGATGACCAGTTGGTGGGTGATCGTCGGGTTGTTGAGCGCGGCACTGGCCTTGGGCGAGACCACAACCATCAAAAAGGATCGGAAAGAAGAGATCGACACACTCCTCAGCCCGACAGTGCTCGACGGGTTCCAGGCAACACT
>JADGEP010000416.1 GCA_016744275.1 Candidatus Krumholzibacteriia bacterium
CCGCGGGTGAAAGGACGCGCACAATGGCATCCCCCAAGAACGACGGCACCAGCGGTGCCGCCAAACGTGTTGGCCGCTACGATCTGATCACCCCCATGTTGCCGGTGAAGGACGAGATCTGCGCCAAGTTCGAAAAGCTTCTCCTGTCGGGAAATTACATTTTGGGCGAAGAAGTCCGGCTGCTCGAGGAAGAACTCGCCGCTGCTTGTGGCGTGCCCGAAGCGGTGGGTGTGGCCAGTGGCTCATCGGCACTCTATGTCGCCCTGGCCATGGCCGGCGTGCGGCCCGGTGATGAAGTCATCACCACCCCGTACACTTTTG
Organism: Candidatus Krumholzibacteriia bacterium; assembly: GCA_016744275.1. Taxonomy (GTDB): domain Bacteria; phylum Krumholzibacteriota; class Krumholzibacteriia; order LZORAL124-64-63; family LZORAL124-64-63; genus JAGRNP01. The sequence goes on from JADGEP010000416.1 coordinate 322, forward strand.
ACGCCACCATGGAAGCGATCATCCTGCTGGATGCCGTACCCGTCTTTGTGGACATCGACCCCAAGGATCTGAATATCGATCCGGACAAGATTGAAGCGGCGATCACGGACAAAACCCGCGCCATCATGCCCGTGCCCATTTTTGGTGCGCCGTGTGACATGCACCGCATCAATGCCATTGCCGAGAAACACAACCTCGAGATCGTCGTCGACATGGCCCAGGGCTACGGCACGATCTACGATGGCCAGCCCATGGGTTCTTACGGACGCATGAGCACGCTGAGTTTCTACCCAACCAAGAACCTGCCCGGAATTGGCGACGGCGGCATGGTTTTTTGCCGTGAGAAACGCGACGCAGACCGGATCCGAAAATTCCGTGCCCACCAGGCCGTGACTGCCAATGGCCACCTGTACTCCGGCTGGAACAGCCGCCTGGATGAAGTGCAGGCCATGGTGATCCGCATCCGCAATGCTCACTTTGACGACGAGCAGCGTGACCGCAACAAGGTTGGCGAGATCTACGACAGTTACATTCCGGCGGCCAACCGCCTGCAGATGCCCAACGAGGGCCGCGGCATGCATGTGACGCACCACCAGTACTGGGTGCGCGCGCAAAATCGCGATGGATTGCAAAAATTGCTGAACGAGAACGGTGTCGATACCGCGGTTTATTACGACCCACCGCTGCACAAGCACGAGTTGGCCGTATATTGTCGCAACGGCGGCGATTTGAATGCAGCCCAGCAGGCGGGAAAAGACATCCTGATTTTGCCGATCCACGCGGCGTTGCCCTTCGAAGACGCGCACCGCATCGGTGTCCTGGTCAAGGATTTCCTGGCCGGGGAAGCCGCTCAGGCCCAGTCCTGAGCACCCCACGGAAGGTCTACACGTGAAATCTCGGGTACTGAGTTTTGCCAGTCTTGCCTCGCCCCTGGCCCGCAGCCAGACCCAGGCCATCATTGACCAGATCCAGGAGCATCTGCCCCGGATCACGTGTCAATTGAATGTCCTGCCAACCCCGGTTGCGGACCAGGACAAGGACGGCGAAATCTTCGTGGCCATGAGCCACGCCGAGGTTCAATACCTGGAGCGGGTTCTGCTGGAAGAGCAGGCCCGCCTCGTGGTCGTCGAAGCGGCAGACATGGTGGTGCCCTTGCCCGAGGGGCTGGCCATCGCCTGTGTGCCCAACCGGGCCGCCCCGTTTGACGCCTTCCTCAATCGCCAGGGATTGATCATGGACGAGATGGAAGGCGGCGGACGCGTGGGTGTCATGTCCATGCGCAGCCGTAGCCAGATGTCCGCCCTGTGGCCCGACCTGGATTTCGAAATTCTTGGCGGCGGTGTGGACAAGGCCATGGAAACCCACATGCGCAAATCCGAGATCGATGGCTTGATCATTCCCGCAGCTGTCACCGAAAACCTCGGCATTCAGGGCATCGTGGCTGAGATATTCGCACCCGAGTTTGTTCTGCCCAGCCCCGGTCAAGGCATCCTGGTGATCCTCAGCCGCGCTGGTGACAGTGAAGCCCGTGAAATGTTGGCGGATTTGCACTCGGTCGACACGGCGGTGGAACTGGCCACCGAACAGGCTTTCTGCAGCCGCATGATCAGCGATCAGGACCTGCCGGTAGGAGCCCTGGCCAAGGCGGAGAATGGCGAAGTGGCTATTGTCGGTGCCACCGGCGCAGGCATCAACCGAGTCGTGGTCAATGGCGGTGTGGACGAGGCCGAAGCGGTCGGCAGCGGCCTGGCCCAACAAATCCTGTGCAGCGGCGAGAGCTTTGCCGACCTGCTGGAAGCTGAATTTCCCGATGGCCTGCCCGACGACCCTGATGAGCCCGAGGCCGAGGCGGACGTCGATGAAGACGCCGTGATCCTGGGGGATTTTGACTACGATGAAGACGCCTCGGATACCGGCGGGCAGGACCCGCTGGACCTGGATGACGACCTGGAGCATCTGAAGTCATTGGAAAGCATGGCCGGCATCGAAGAGAAGAAAGCGAACACGGGCAATGACGAGTTGGATGAAGATGAGGACGTTGACGACAGCTACGATTGATCCGCACGCCCGCTATATTGCGATCCAGGCCTTGGCCGATTCCAGATCACTGAACACCTGAGTTTTGTAGGGCAAGCACAGAGCCGTATCGACCCAAAGGCTGACGATGGCCGAGTTCAGGCCGGGTGGGGTCACGAACGCGGTTTTGGTTCGAGTGAGATTCGGTGGATAACTGCCCTGGATGAAATCCGCGATAACCTGAAGGTCATCATATTGAAGCATGATGAAGTCGGGGCCAAGCAGCCAGATGTCGTTGCGGCAATGATAATTCGGATGGCTGGCCACGTCCCGGATCGATTCCAGGAGATCCTCAACGTTTTTGGCGCCGTTGAGCGTCACCTTCAAAAAGCTCTGTTCATCTTTGATCGTATGCATAGTCCCACCCCCGCACTACCCGCTCGGTCCACGGACCAGAATGCTCCCCACTTCATTTAGTAGAACATCTTCAGGCGAGATTGTCCACTGACCGGTTCAAAGGGCCCGCAAGTCACGGGCCACTTCGGCAGCGGCAAACGGGTCGCGCATCTGGGCTGTGCCCACCTGGATGGCCACCGCTCCGAGAGCAAAAAACTTCAGGGCATCTTCAGCGGTGGCAATGCCACCCACACCTACGACGGGCACCCCAGCCTTCTGCACAATCTCATCCACTTTGGCCAGAGCAAGGGGCAATACTGCAGGGCCGGAATAGCCGCCAAACCTGCGGGGCAATACGGGTCGGCCCGTTTTCAGGTCCACCTCCAGGCCAATGACCGTATTGATGGCACTGACAGCGTCAACCCCACCTGAACCCGCAGCGGCGGCCAAGGCGCTGATGTCGGCCACGTTGGGCGTGAGCTTGGCCACCAGGGCCCGGTCCGGCAGGTTGGGTCGGGCGGCCGCCACGCACTGTGCCACCGTGGCGGGGTTGCTGCCGAAATCGTGCCCGCCCTCGGCCACGTTGGGGCAGCTCAGATT
>JADGEP010000417.1 GCA_016744275.1 Candidatus Krumholzibacteriia bacterium
CACGGCTCCTCCCCCCCCGCCAGGGAAGAAGCCGCGTCTCAACCGGTACCGACTATTCCGGCTTCAACTCATCCAGGCCCTTGAAGATGTTCTTCATTGCATATTCGGTCACGACCCAAACCGTGGCGTCGTCGCCGAGCTGCATATAGGTGCCCGCCGGTGCGTCGGCGATCGCCTCGCGGTCATGGCCGAAGGTCAAAACAATCTCCCGGCCATCCTGCATCTGCAGCGAGGCGCGGCGGGATGTTTCGGCCAGCCCGTACGCCGCCAGGTCGGCCTTCGGGTCAACCAAATCGGCCGCCCGTACGGCTACCAGCGAGTTGAGCACCGCATCGACTTTGGTTTTGGCCAGGACGGTGTTTGTCCCACCAGCCAGCGTCCATTCCCAGGTGTTGCGGTCAAAAACCGGGGCGGCTTCCGTTTCCTCAGCCGCCGGCGCTTCCATCGCAAATTCCTTCACGAATTCCAGCCGACCGTTTTCACCAGTGATCGCCATTCGATCCACTTCCAGGCGGTCTTCCTGCAACGCTTGCAACTCCAGAAAATATCGGTTCTGGGGCAGTTCGGGGCCATCGTAGAGGCCCACCTCGGCCAGCAGGTTTTTCTGGCTGACGTACACCTTGTTGTTGTCCGGATGGCGCACAAAGTTGCCCGGATAGCGCTCCGGCTTGTGGCCCACATCCAGGGCGATGACCACTTCACCGGCCGGATTGGTGGCCCGGATTTGAATCGCACCATCAGCGCCAAGGCCGTAGTCGCCCAGCACTTCGGCATTGTCCGAGCGGTACTCGCCAACGAGCCCACTGACGTTGCGCACCAACGTTTCGATGCGCGCGAGATTGGCCTTGGCGTGCCAGGCGGTGTCGATCGTCCAACCGGTGGGGTTGTTGCTCAGCACCACCACTTCGGGTGTGGTGCCATAGCCGATTGTGATGCGGCTCAAGTCTGCCGGTACGATTCCTTCGGCAACAATGGCCGCCACCGATGATTGGCTGGTGGCTTTCTTGTGTCCGCTCTTTTGCATGAAGCTGACGCCCAGCAAGACCAACAGGACGACACCGATAATGGCCAGGTTTCTGGTTTTTATCACAGCTTTGTCCTCCTTACCGGCGGCTGCCGGGACGGCTAAATTGATTGCGGTAGGCGGCGGCGTCGCGACGACGCACACCGGCACGAATGAAGCCAAATATCGCAATCCCCACGGGCACCAGCAATACGGCAAACAGGCGCCAGGCCAATTTTTCATTGGCTTGGACCGGCTTGATCACGCGCTGGGTCAGGGTCTTGCTTCTGATGGCCAACAGTTCATGGCTGCCTGCCAGGTAATCAACCGCGTTGAGCAACAACAAGGCGTTCTGTTGCGCGGCGAGAATATTGTCGTCGAACAATTTTGCACCGCCGACCAAAAACAGGCGTCCGGGTTGCGGTGTCACGGGTGTAGGCGTGTTCGGTCCCGCAGCCAGCGGATCAAGCGTCTCGTCAGCCGGTGCGGCATCCGCTGGCCAGGCTGGCACGGCACTGCCGGCAAAGGTGTCCGGGAACTGGCCTTCGACCAGCATTGCCACCGTCTGGGCACCAAGCATGTTTTTTCCCTGGGGCGTGAGCATGTCGCCGAGCAGAGGACCGTCCGACCAGGGCTCACTCCAGCAATTGTCACTGCTGGTCATCAGGCTGGTGGCCTTCAGGCTGTGGCTGGCCAAAATGGTTTCGTCTTTTTCGATGGGAGTGCCCCACAGGAAGAAGACCGAACCGATGCGATTGGTCAGCGCCGAATCCTGCTCCATTTGAGATTCGTTCAGGCTGATCTGGATCGGCACCTTGACCGGCTCGCGGGTCTGCATGCGCAGCCCACCGATGTTCACTTCACGGGGCAAGTCGATGGTCTCCATGGCGCTGTCGAAGAAATGATCTTCGCTGACGGTCAGACCAAACTGGGCCAACATGGGCTCGAGACCGGTATCGAGGGACTGGCCACTGATATTCCAGCCACCGGTTTGGCCCGGGCTGTAGCCGTATTCATGGGCCTGAACCGCCAGGATCACCGGCATGCCGCCGTGCATGGCGCGGTTGATCTCGAACACCTGTCGCTGATTTAACGGCGTCATGGCCATGACGATGAGGCAGTCGGCGTCTTCGGGGATGGGTGATTCGGCCGTCAGGGCCACCGGCACCGCTTCGTAGTGTCCCTGCCCCATCAACTCGGCAATGCGCGCGAATTGTTCCTGGGGAGCAGGCGGCTGCATGCCCTGCTGCAGGTACATCATGGCCGTCTGTTGATCGACTTCTTTCTTGGGGCCAAAGATCGCCACCTTCGGCGTGCGTTCGCGCGTCAGCCTATACACAGGCCCGATGATGTCCTGCTCCAGGGCAGCCAACCTTTGCGGCAACAACTGGGGGATGACTTCTTCGGGCTTGTCCTTGTAGGCGATGGTCAGGGCCGACCAGATGAGCTTGATGCCCATCTCATCTTTTTCGATGGACTGCACCTGGAAGGGCCGGATGCCTTTGGCGCCCAGGGCGGTCTGCATCTCTTCGTCGTTCTGCGGATAGTGCACCGTGTATTCCAGCATGCCTTCGGCGACTTGCTCAAAATTGCGCATCTGCTCGGAGACATCCCGTTCCAATGTGCGCAGCTCGGTGGGCATCTTGTCACCGGCGGTGATGTAGAGCTTCACCAGGACAGGCACCTTGAGATCTTTCAGGATGTCCACCGCGGCGGGGGACATGGTGAACAACTTGTCGCTGGTCATGTCCAGCCGGGCGCCGGGCCAGTTGTCCGCCACCGAAATGGCAAAAAAGGCGACAAAGGCCAACAGGATGGTCACCGTCGCGAACGTCAAACGGAATTTGCGTCGATTGGTGTTCATTAGTATTTCCTGCCTTCCAGCCACAGGGCGTTGAGAGTCAGGAATACCGCGGTCAGGCCGAGAAAGTAGGCCAGATCACCCAGGGAAACGACCCCGCGCAGCATCATGTTGAAGTGGTCCGAAAGTCCCAGGTAGTGCTGCAACAATGATCCAAAACCAGGCACCCAGCCGTCGATGGTCGTCGCCACGGTGGGAATGCCCAGGATGAAGATCACGAAACAGGCCATGATGCCTAGGATCACCGCTGAGATCTGGTCGCGCATCAGGCCGCTGGTGAACATGCCGATGGCCATGTACAGGCCGCCCAGCAGGGCGGCGCCAATATAACCACTGGTGATGGCGCCAAGGTCAGGGTTGCCCAGGGCGCTGACCATGATCGGCAGCGGCAAAGTGCCCAGCAGGGCCACGAGATAGAAGGCGAAGGCGGCAAAATACTTGCCCAACATCACGTCGCGCG
>JADGEP010000418.1 GCA_016744275.1 Candidatus Krumholzibacteriia bacterium
CTGGTTGCCCAGGCGGGTCCGGGTCGGTGCGCCCAGGGAAAACTCGTAGTCGTCATGAAACAGATAGGCCTGGCTCACGGGAAACCCGAAGTCTCCCCGGTCCAGGGACTGGAACCATTTCATGGGCACGTCGTCCCCCATTTCCAGGATCAACCAGTTCCGCAACTGAGGCATCCCCACCAGGCCTTCTGGCAGGTGAATGACATCCTCGTCGCGATAATCCAGTTCCCCAAATCGCACTGTCCTGAAGTTCGGCATTACAGGCTCCTTGTTCTGATCAAGCGGCTCCTACCCCGCCCAACCATATGGTTAGCTCAAGAATTGCATCAGATTCGTCTGGTACATTTTGCTCGTCACCAGCAGGCTCGCCTGGTAACTGGTTTCGGCTCGGCTCAGGTCCGATGCGACCTGGGCAATGTCTGCGTCATATTCCAACGACAGATTGCTCCGCAGCCGCTCGTTTCTTTGGTTCAACACTTGGTCGGCCCAATCCAAATCGTTCTGGCGCCCACCGTTTTTCATCATCAACTGGTAGACGTTGTCTTCGATGGCCGTCAACTCGTTCACGGCGCCACGGATGGAGTCCTTGTCGCCGGCGGTCAGGGCCGTTTGCAAATCTTCCAAAAGGCCAAACAACCGGACTGGTGAGCCATCACCCGCGATGCCCAAGGCTGAAGCGGTATTGGTGGCGTCGGCGTTGGTGATGCTGAACAATTCGGGACTGCTGCCCACGATACTCAAGGCGCTGTCGCGAATCATCAATTCCATGCCCGGCACCGCGCCGTTAAAAATGGTGCGCAGGTCGCCTAGCGTCGCTGCCGCATTCAAATCAATGCTGTAGGTATTGCCTTGCCAGGCGACGTCGACTATACCCAGAGGCAACTTGCCGGCCAAAGATTCGATATTGGCCAGGGGCGTGCTTTCTTCGGCAGCCGGACGCACGTCTCGTCCCGTCAAAATGCCACCGCCCGAACTGTCATTGATGCCCAGGCTGGCCGCAGTCATACCCTCGCCGACTTCACCGACCGTCAGTGGCCCGACGCCGCTGAATTCCAGTCCCGTGCCTTCGCTGTTGATACCAGCGGTGACCACACCGCCGGTATCGGTATTGATCTTGGCCAGCACTTCGGCCACAGTCGTCAGCCCCGTCAGGTCGACTTCCCACTCGGTGCCGCCACCGTCTGCGATGGAAATCGCGCCCGGGGTCCAGCCGCCGCCAAGATCCAGATCGTCCAGCAGAGTCGCGCCGGAAATGCGCGGCGCCATATCCACCTGGCCACCGAGAGTCGAACTGCGCGAGCCCATGAACACATCGCCGGGAATGTTCACGGCCATGGTGCTGTTGGGCCCCGTGCGGCTCATGATTTCCTGATCGTCGCCCTGGTACACGACTGAGTTGCCGCTGCGCACAAAGGGAGGAGTTTTGACGTCGCGACCACTGAAGATGTAGTTGCCTTCGACGGTCGTATTGAGCACATCCATCAAACGGTTGGCCAGATTTTCGACTTCCACCCGCGTGGTGGCCATGCTGGTATCGGTACCCAGAGCGGACGACTCGCGCATGGTGATCACCCGCACATCAGCCATCACTTCGCTGATATTCTGCAGGGCCACGTCGGTGGCATCAACGATGATGCGACTGCGGTTGACGTTCTTGGAATAATCTTCGTTGTTGGAGATCAACGCGTTGTAGCGCTGGATCGTGCCCACGGCCCGCGGATCGTCGGCAAAAGAGTTGACCCGTTTCATGGATCCGGCCATGCGCTGTTGTTGCAGCATGTAGCCAAGGCTGCGGTTCAAGTCGCCGATCAGGATCGAGGACAGATAACTGTCAGTTACGCGAATGCTCATGACGTCTTCTCCTCTACACCATTCTCAGCAGCGCGTCGTACATTTCCTGCACGGTGCTGATGATTTTTGCCGCAGCGTTGTAGCTGTTTTGATAACGCACCATATTGGCGCCCTCTTCATCCAGGCTCACGCCCGAAACACTGGCCATGCGGGTCTCCAAAGCCGAAACCACATTTTGCTGATTCTCCACCAGGAATTCGTAACTGCTGCGTTCGCTTGCCACCTCGATCAACAAGGTGCGGTAGACGTCGCTGACGGTCTGGTCACCAGTGCCCGATGAACTCACGTTGGCCAGGTTGGCGATTTCCAGAGCCAGGCCGTTGTCACCTGCAGCCAGGGTCGTACCCGTGGCCACAAGAGAACTGTCGGCTGCGATCGCCGCGTTCAACTCGATGGTGTGCATACTGTCGCCGGTAAAAAACACCAGGCCACTGCTGCTGGCGGTGCGCCCCTGGGTGTGCAAAGCGTTCACTTCTTCGATCAACTTGCGGGCCACTCCATCGAGGTCTTCCCGCACATTGGCGATCTGCACGTCGCGGCTGGTCAGCAAGCCCTGCAGGCGGCCGGGACTCAGCACGACATCCTGCATGGTATCTTCAGTCACGACGACCATTTCAAAACCATCGCCGCCGTTTTTGGTGCGGTAGGTGCTGGTGAAATTTGTCACGCTGTCGCGGGCCACCATGGTGCGTCCGGCCAAAATCACATCTTTGGAACCGTCTTCTCGTTCCAAAACAGAGATTTCTGCGATCTCGGAAATTTCCGTGATCAGGTAGTCTCGCTGGTCACGCAGATCGTTGGCTGGTTCGCCATTGCTTTCGGCGGCCATGATCTGGGCATTCATGTTGCCCACTTCAGACAACATCCGGTTCAGGTCGGCCAATTCCGCCTGGATACTGACTTCAATCTGGCCGGCCAAATCGTCCAGGGAATCATTCACCGCGTGGAAATCCGTGATCAAACTGTTGGCCGAACTGACCACCGCGGCGCGCATGCTGTCGGTGATCGGCGGTTGGGACATGGAGTTCCAACTGCTGAAAAACTCGGTCAGGGCATTGCCCAGATGGTCGTTGTCGATGGAGCCGAGAATCGCTTCGATTTCATAGAGTGTGGTGTCGGTCTGGGTGTAGCTTTCCAAGCGAGACTTCTGGACCCGGATGTTGTTCAACAGGAATTCGTCCTGGATGCGCCTGATGCCCTGAATCTCAACGCCTCGGCCGATCGAGCCATAGGGCATCACCGAGGCCTTGCGGGGCACGAAGAGCGCTTCCTGACGGCTGTAGCCGGGCGTATTGGCGTTGGCAATGTTGTGCCCGGTCGTCGCCAATCCCGCCTGCGCGGCAAAGAGCGCCGAAAGGCTGTTGTCCATGATTGAATTCAGTCCGGCCATGGTCTTTCCTCTCAGGCCTGTTTGACCAGGAACCCGCCAGGGCCCCGTCCGGTCGTTTTGGCATCGCCGCCGTAGCATCCGG
>JADGEP010000419.1 GCA_016744275.1 Candidatus Krumholzibacteriia bacterium
CACCGCCGGTGGTCTGGTCATCTTCGAGGGATTGGTGCGCGACCACAACGAAGGCCGCGCAGTGTCGGCCCTGGAATACGAAATATTTGAAGCCATGGCGCGCCGGGAAGCGGAGAAGATATTCGCCGAAGCTCGCGAGCAGTTTGATGTGGTCGAACTGCGGGGTGCCCATCGGTCCGGCTTCCTGAACGTGGGCGAGATGGCGGTCTGGGTGGGTGCCAGCGCCCGGCATCGTGAAGCCGCCTTTAAGGCCTGCCGTTTTCTCATCGACGAAATCAAATACCGCCTGCCGGTGTGGAAAAAAGAGCACTACGTCGAGGGCCCGGCCGAGTGGGTCGACTGCGAAGGCTGTTACCATCACCACGGCCCGGGATTCAAGGAAGAAGAGTATTACGCCCGGCAGTTGTGCCTGCCAGACCACGGAACTCGGGCCCAGAGTCAATTGCGCGACGCCAAGGTGTTGGTGGTGGGCGCGGGAGGCTTGGGTTGTCCGGCCCTCAGCGCCCTGGCAGGCGCGGGCGTGGGCCAAATCACGATCTGCGATGGCGATCGTCTCGATGTTTCCAACCTGCACCGTCAAACGCTCTACAGCCACGAAGACGTGGGCGAATTTAAAGCCGTGCTGGCCACTCATCAGTTGGCGGCCCTCAACCCGTTGATCAAGATCACGGCTCAGACCGAATCGTTTGGTGAGAACAACGCGACCGAGATGGTGGCCAATCACGATGTGGTGCTGGATTGCACCGACAATTTCGCGACCAAGTTCTTGCTGCACGACACGTGTTTTGCGGGCAATAAGGTTTTGGTGCAAGCCAGCATTTATCAGTACGAAGGACAGTTGCAGGTGTTCGATTTCCGGGACCAACCCGCCGCCGGATGCTTGCGTTGCGCCTGGCCGGAGATCCCGGCCGACAACTGCGTGGGCTCGTGTGTGGAGGCTGGTGTGTTGGGCGCTGTACCCGGCGTCTTGGGCAACATGCAGGCCATGGAAGTTATCAAGGTGATCACCAAAAAGGCCAGCCCGGCGACTTCGACGACGGTGCTGGTGGATCTGCAAACCCTGGAGACCAGCCGGATCAAGCGGCCAAGGGTGAGTGCGTGTCCGCTGTGTGGCGAAAGACCCCCGACTCCTAAGCCAAGCGCGGCGCCTGTTCAAACGCGAGCCCAACGGGAAGAACGGCAAAACTGGGAAGTGAACCTGCAGCAGTTTCAGGCAGACCACCCCGGTGGCCTGATCGTTGATGTTCGCGAAGACTACGAGCGGCACAGCCTGAACCCGGAACAAGCGAGCTGGCTGCACCTGCCGGCCTCGGATCCGGGCCGGATTTTTGCTCGCACCGAGAAAGGCGAGCAACTGCTGTTTGCCTGCCGCGTGGGCGTGCGCACCCGTCATCTGGTGGCGGCCCTGAGGGCGGCCGGATACGACGGCGCCTGGTCACTGTGGGGTGGCGTTGAAGACCTCGCCCGCTCCCAATCCCGGCCGGGATCGTGACGCCAAATAGTCGCAAGAATATGGCCCGCTCCGCCAGCCGCCCACAAGGGCAAATCACCCGCGGCAAGACGGCTCCCAACCGGCTGCGGCGAGTCGATGCGTTTCTGGCAGCCTACGATCCGGCCCTGATCTCCCGCCACGATGGCCAATACCAACACGCACTCTATGTCGACCTGGGTTATGGCGCTGAGCCGACCACGACGCTGGAAAGTGCGGCGCGATTGCGCCGGATGAATCGCCGCCTGGGCGTGCTGGGAGTGGAGATTGAACCGGACCGGGTGGTACGGGCACAGCCTCATGTTGACCACCAAACCGATTTTCGTCTGGGCGGGTTCAATCTGCCGTTGCGGGCCGACCAAAAGGGCGTGCCTGAGACCGTGCGCCTGGTGCGGGCATTCAATGTATTGCGCCAATATGATGTTGCCGAGGTGCGTCCGGCCTATGATCAGATCATGTACAGTGTCTTGCCGGGCGGCTTGTTGATGGACGGCACCAGCGATCCGTACGGCCGGGTGTGGACCGCAAACATGGTGCGCCGCAATCCAGGCGATACGGCCGGTTGGAAGTTGGAAGCCCTCGTTCTGGGTCTCAATTCTCGCGGTGGCCTGGACCCGGAATCCTTCCAGACCCGACTGCCCAAGAGTTTCATCCACCGCATGGTGCCGGGCGATCCGGCTTTCCGTTTTATGGAAGATTGGAAAGCCGCGGCCCGCGATACCCGCAGCGCCGAAACCTGGGGCCCGCGGGCCTGGTTTGTCGCCGCCGGCAAGGAATTGAAACGCAAGGGTTACGACATTGCGCGGGAAGACCTGTGGCTGAAGCGGGGCTGGCTGGTGTGGCGCGATTGTGGCCTGGATGTTTGACGGATGCGGCAACCCCCGGATGGGAGTTGCCGGCTGGATGTTTGACGAATGCGGCAACTCCCGAGCGGGAGTTGCCGCTGTGGTCTACCGGAAAGTCGCCTTGAGGTGGGACCAGGAGGTCTCCTCGATGGCCACCGTCATGTTGTGGGAAACCAACTGGTAAGTGACGGAACCCCCGTGCAGGTATCTCAACTGGGCCATGCCGATATCGGGCGTGTACCAACGGGCCTCACCGGCAGATCCCAGTTCGTCGACGTGAGCGGTGTCGAAGGTGCCGGCCGGCGCTTCAACAATTTCATTGCCCATGAAAGCCACATAGTAGGTCGCCTCCACTGGCGTGGTGGTGCCGGCGAGGTCCGCATAGACGTTGACGGTGCCGCCCAAACCTTCCTCGGCTCCGGGCGTGTACCATACCAACGGCGGTTCAAAAACGACGGGCGGTGTGAGTCCCCCTTGGCGCCCGTGCAACAGGAGTTGTCCCTGGTCATTCCAGGAAAGGTATTCTTGATAGATCTGGCTGAGTCCGCGGTCGTAGACCAGCCGGTATGCCGAGCGCCCCAGGACCGTTACAGCCCCGGTCACCGTGATCGTCAGATCAGTGTGATCGCTGGCATAGGTCCAGCTGTTGCCGACATCCAGGGGCATGGTTGATTCCAATTGGGCGTGTCCGAGAGTGGGGAAAAAGAGAATCAACAGCCAGACGGAGATCAGTGGATACAGAATTGTAGGAATGCGGGACGGATTCCGACCATGCATGGGTCCCTGCCTTTCGCAAATGGTGCACATTGATACGAGTTCGCATGGATAGGGACTAGCAATGGTTGTGCGGCCGGACCTCCGAAAAGTGTTTGAATAATGATACCTGCCACGCACCGTACCACAAAACACCGGCCGCGACAAGAGGCGTCGCGGCCGGTGTTATATCAAATTGAAAGCTGTTTAGAAGTCCCGGGTTACGGAACCT
>JADGEP010000041.1:0-8664 GCA_016744275.1 Candidatus Krumholzibacteriia bacterium
CTTCGTCGCCATGGCCTTTGCTCAGGACATTGATGATGCCAAAGGCTACCAGGTTCATCAGGCTGTAGCCGATCAGATAAAACAGCATCGCCGCGCCGGCAGACTCGCCGATGTCCTGGCTGAGCATCATCTTTTCAGAGCCGCCCTGGGTGGGCGACAGCATCGCCAGGATGCCCAACATCAGGTAACCGGCGTGGGCCACACTGGACCAGGCCAGCATGCGCTTGATGTTGCTCTGGGCCAGGGCAATCAGATTGCCCGCGCTCATGGTCAAGACCGCCAGCACTGATAGCAACGGGTACCAGGTGAAGCCCAATTGCGGTTGCATCAGGATCGCAAAGCGAATCAGGATCGCAAAACCAGCGGCTTTCACGGCCGTGGCCATGAAACCGGTCACGTAACTGGGCGCGCCATCGTAAACATCGGGCGTCCACATGTGGAACGGCACCAGGGCGATCTTGAAGCCAAATCCGATCAGCATCAGGCCGGATCCCAGGCCCACCAACAGGTGGTTCGGGTCGCTGCTGTTCAAGGCTGCGGAGATGTCTGCGAATCCCGTGCCACCGGCAAATCCATACATCAGGGCCATGCCCATGAGCAGGAAGGCTGAGGAGAATCCACCCAGGATCAAGTACTTGAAACCGGCCTCGGAGCTGCGGATGTTCCCCCGCACCCCACCGACCATGATGTAGGTCGAAAGGCTCATGGTCTCCAGACCCAGGAAAATCGTCAGCAGATCGTTGGCCGCCACGAGAACCATCATGCCCAGGATCGTGAACAATATCAGCGGGTAGAATTCGGGTCGGTAGCGGCCGTCGCGATCAAAAACACCCGTGGCGTAGATGGTCGTCACCACACCGATGGCCGCGAACAGGAAATTGAAAAAGCGGGTAAAATCACTGGTGACCAACATGCCGCCCAACAGGGTGGTATTGCTTTTTTCACCGACGATTTGCAGGATCACCGCGCCGCAGAGAACGAAGATGGTCAGATAGCTGAGGTGGTCCTTCTTCAGTGTGCGCACAAAAGAATCGACCAGCATCACCAGCAGCCCACCGCAGGCAACAACCAGGTAGGGCAGCAGGTCCCCCACCTCGGCGGCGACATTTGTTATCTGGAAATGTTCCATTACTGACCTTCCGTATCCAGAGGCGTGTCCAGGACCGTGGCCCCGATCAACGCGACAGGATTGTCCGCTGCAGCTTCATCCAATTGCAGAGCGTGGTGTCCGCCCTGGTCCAGCTCCAGCGGAGCCAACACTTTTTCAATGCTCAATTCGATGCGATCGAGAACGAGGCCGGGCTGCACGCCCAACCAGAACATGAAGACAACCAGCGGGATGAGCACGATCATCTCGCGCACGCTCATATCCTTCAGGCCCTCGTTTTTGACATTTTTCAATTTGCCCAGGAAAACGCGTTGGTACATCCACAACATGTAGATGGCGCCCAGCACCACACCGGTGGCGGCCAAGACGGCCAACAGGCGGCCATGAGGCACCGCTTCACTGCTGAAAGTGCCGAACAGGATCATGAATTCGCCGACAAAGCCAGCCAGGCCGGGCAGGCCCACACTGGCCAGGGTTGCGATCATGAAGAATGTCGCGTAGATCGGCATGCCGTGGGCCAGGCCACCAAATTCGCTGATTTCGCGGGTGTGGCGGCGTTCGTAAATCACGCCCACCAAAAGGAACAACGCACCGGTACTCAGGCCGTGGGCCAACATTTGGAAGATGCCGCCCGCAACGCCCAACGACGTCAGGGAGAACAGTCCCAGCACCACAAAACCCAAATGGCTGACGGACGAATAGGCCACCAGCTTTTTCACATCCGGCTGTACCATCGCCACCAGGGCGCCATAGATGATGCCGGTCACCGCCAGGGCGTTGATATAGGGCGCAAAGAAAGCCACACCTTCGGGGAAGAGCGGCATGGCGAAGCGCAGCATGCCGTAGGTGCCCATCTTCAGCAATACGCCCGCAAGGATGACCGAGCCCGCCGTGGGCGCCTCAACATGAGCGTCGGGCAGCCAGGTGTGCAGCGGGAAGAGCGGCACTTTGATGGCGAAGGCCAAGAAGAAGGCGGCAAAGAGCCACAACTGCGCCTCGTGTCCGATCTGCAGGTTCAGGAAATCGGCCAGATTCATGCTGCCCGATTGCTGATACAGATAGATGATGCCCACCAGCATGAAGACCGAGCCGACCATGGTGAAAATGAAAAACTTCACCGCGGCATAGATGCGCCGCTGGCCTCCCCAGACACCGATGATGAAGTACATCGGGATCAGCATGGCTTCCCAGAAGACGTAAAACAGTAGCATGTCCCGGGCTAAGAAAGTGCCCAGCATGGCCGCCTGCAGAAATAGCACAAAGCCCAGGAAGTTGGACACCCGATCGGTGACCGCACGCCAGGTCGAGAGCACCACCAGAGGGCCCAGGAACGTGGTCAACATCACCAGGACGAGGCTGATGCCATCCATTCCCAGGTGATAGCTGATCTGGCCGTTGAACAACCAGGCGACCTTTTCGACAAACTGATCGTCACCGCGGCCCGCATCGAAGTGGAACCACAAGTGCAGCGACAGGACGAAGTCGGCCAGGGCAATGGCCATGGCGAAGAACCGGGCCTGGGCCTCTTTGCGCACCACGGTCCAGAGCAAAAGGGCTCCGACCAAAGGCAAAAAAGTGACCCAGCTCAGAATATGATCCGTAATTAGCGACAAACCAGCGTCCTCCTAGCCCGAGAAACTGAGGTAAAGGACAAAAACCGCGACTCCGATGGAGAACGACCAGGCGTAGAACCGGACAAGTCCGTTTTGGAACAGACGCATCACCGAACCCACGACGGCCACCACCAGAGCAGAACCTTCAACCAACAGGCCATTGATCAGCCCAACATCCACCCATTTCCACAGCACGGTCTTGGACAGACGGTACATGGGGCGAATGATGGCGCCTTCATAGGCCTCATCGACGTAATACTTGTTCAGCAGCACCTTGTGCGGCCAGCCGCCCCCCATTTTCTGGAAGGACTCAGCCACGCTCACCTTGCGTGCGTACACGAAATAGCCAGCCAGCAAGCCCAGGATCCCCCAGGCCAACGAGGCGCCGGCCAGAATCCATTCCATGGTCGTATCGGCGTGGGCGCCGGCATGTTCGGCCCCATGGGAAGCAGCTTCGGCCCCGTGAGCGGCGGCCTCTGCACCATGTGCAACTGCACCATGGGCCAATTCGGCCACCACCGCGGGTTGGCTAAATACCGGCTCCAGCCAAGTCATGAAATGAGCGCCGCCACCGAGGAAGTGGGGAATGCCCACCCAACCACCGGCGATCGAGAGTACCGCCAGGACAACCAAGGGCATGGTCATCGTCGCGGGTGATTCATGGATGTGGCTTTTGACTTCGGCACTGGCGCGATTTTCACCAAAGAAAGTGAGCACCACCAGGCGCATCATGTAGAAAGCAGTCATGCCGGCGGCGATGAAACCAATGGCCCACAAAACCTTGTTGCCACTGTTCCAGGCGTTCCAGAGGATCTCATCCTTGGAGAAGAATCCGGCCAGGGGCGCGATGCCCGCCAAGGCCAGGGTGCCGGCGATAAAGGTCCAAAATGTCAGGGGCAGTTTTTTGCGCAAGCCGCCCATGACCCGCATGTCCTGCTCGTCGCTCATGGCGTGGATAACCGAGCCGGAACCGAGGAACAATAAAGCCTTGAAGAAGGCGTGGGTCATGACATGGAAGATGGCGATGGAAAAGGCGCCCACGCCGCAGGCCAGCATCATGTAACCCAGCTGGCTGACGGTCGAATAGGCCAACACCTTTTTGATGTCATTTTGAGTCAGGGCGATGGTCGCGGCAAACAGGGCGGTGACGGCCCCCACGGTCGCAACAACAGTCATCGCTGTGGGTGTCAGGACGAAGAGAAAATTCATCCGGGCGATCATGTATACACCGGCGGTGACCATGGTCGCCGCGTGGATCAGCGCACTGACGGGCGTCGGGCCAGCCATGGCGTCGGGCAGCCAGACAAACAGCGGGATCTGGGCCGATTTACCCGTTGCGCCCACAAAGAGCAGCAGGCAGATAGCCGTTGCCGCCGGGGCCAATATTCCAGCATGTTGTTGCAGCACGCGGAAACTGAGCAGGCCCTCGCCACCACCCAAATGGGGCAGCAGCGTGGCGCCGATCAGGAACATGCCCAGCAGGAAGCCAAAATCGCCAATGCGATTGACGATGAAGGCCTTTTTACCGGCGGCGGCGTTGGCTTCATCGGTGAACCAGAAGCTGATCAACAGGTACGAGCAGAGACCCACACCCTCCCAGCCCACAAAGAGCATCAAGAGGTTTTCGCCCAGAACCAAAGTCATCATCGCGAAGATGAACAGGTTCAGGTAGGTGAAAAACCGTTGCGAGCCTTTGTCGTGGGCCATGTAACCCAGCGAATAAATGTGGATCAGAAAGCCCACACCTGTGACCACCAGGGACATGACCGCACTGAGCGGGTCCATGGCAAAGCCCAGGTCAACCTGCAGGTTGCCGAAGCCAATCCAAGTCGTCACGATGTCCGAGACGAAGCGCGCCTCGGCGGGCATGCCGGTTAGGCGCAGAAACACTGTCACTGACAGCGCGAAACTGATCAGGACTGCGGCGCTGGCCAACAATCCGGCCACTTGACGCGGCAGGCGCCGGTTGAGCAGACCGTTGATCGCGGCGCCCAATAAAGGCACCAGCACGATCCATCTGAGTAAGGTTTCCGTCGTGTGGCTCTCCACGGCTACTCCATCAGGGTTTTGAGGTCATCGACGTTGACGGTGCGGCGGCGGCGGAAAATTTCCACCAGGATGGCCAGGCCAATGGCGGCCTCAGCGGCCGCGACCGCGAAATTCATCAGCACAAAAACATGGCCCCCGCCGTCCAGATGGAAGCGCGAGAAAGCCGCAAATACAATGTTCACCGAACTGAGCATCAGCTCGACACACATCAGCATCACGATGGCGTTGCGCCGCACGATGAAGCCCACCATGCCGGTCACAAAAATGGCCGCCGCCAGCAGCAGATAATGAGTCAGAGTTATTTCCATGGCAGCTTCCTTTCATCCTTGCCGATGGCCAGGGCGCCAATGAGCGCCACCAAGAGCACAATGGAAATCAGCTCGAAGGCCAGCAGGTACTTGCCCAGCAGCAGCTCTGCCACGTGATTGGGGCCGCCAAAACTCTCGGGGGCGTCGGGGCCCCACTGGGTCAACCCCTTGTTCTGCAGATAGCCCACGATCATCACGGCGATGGCCATCGGGGG
This sequence comes from Candidatus Krumholzibacteriia bacterium, assembly GCA_016744275.1. Lineage (GTDB taxonomy): Bacteria > Krumholzibacteriota > Krumholzibacteriia > LZORAL124-64-63 > LZORAL124-64-63 > JAGRNP01. Next base: position 5,294 of record JADGEP010000041.1, read on the forward strand.
CACAGCCACGGCTGGCCACATGGGCAGCTTCAACAGCTTGCGCTCTCCTTCAAGCTCGGGGCCCTGCAGCATCATGATCACGAACAGGAACAGCACCATGATGGCGCCGGCGTAGACCAGGACCTGCATCACAGCCAGGAACGAGGCGTTCAGCAAAGCAAAGATGCCTGCGGCGCAGATGAACGCGAAGATCAGCCACACCGCCGAAACCACGGCGCTGCGCTGAGTCACGGTCATCAGGGAACCGAGCAACATCAGGCTGCCACAGAACCAGAACAGAAAACCTTCCATAACGAGCCTTTCCCCGACAGTGTCGGGTCGTGCAAACCTTCTAGCGGGTGCCGTCGGTCTTATTGTTCAGGAGGAAGTCCTTGTCCACGACAAACTTCTCCCGCGAATCGGCGGCGATTTCATAGATTCCGGTGTCCAAACGAATCGCGTCGCAAGGACAGGCTTCTTCACAGAGGCCGCAAAACACACAACGCAGCAAATCGATGTCGAAGGTCGCCGGGTACTTCTCAATCGTCGGGTCCGGGTGTTCGGCCCCCACGATTTCGATGCAGTCAGCCGGGCAGTAGGTTGAGCACATCTGGCAGGCCACACATTTGGGCGTGCCGTCGTCGCGTTGCATCAACCGATGACGCCCACGGAAGCGGTCACTGTAGACGCGTTTCTCTTCCGGGTATTGCATCGTGGGCATATCGTCAGTGGCGAAAATATTCTTCACCAGGTGCTTGCCGGTGACGGCCAGCCCTTTGAGGATCTCCACGAAATAGATCGACTCGAGGAAGTTTGTTTTCTTCCTGGTCGCTTCTTCTGGCAGTCCTTCGAAACTCATGTCACTCCTCGTATCAGACGAGTTTTATCAAACAAATGCCATCACCAGAGCGGTGACCACGAGATTGGCCACGCCCAGGGGCAGCATCACTTTCCAACCCAAGTGCATCAATTGGTCATAACGGAATCGGGGCAAAGTCCAGCGTACCCAGATGAACAACCAGGCAAAGAAAACCACCTTGGCTACGAACGCCGAAATCTGGAAAACCGTGGCCACCATTTCGGCGCCCTGTGGTCCGACAGTCCAGGGCTTCAGCAGCAACGCACCGGCGGCGCCGATGGCCACCAGAATCCAGAGGCCAGCACCCAAAACCGGTTCGCGGTCGCGGTTGTCGTTGAACTTGTTTTTCTCTTTTTGGGCCCGGCGCAGAAACAGCAGGGCAAAGACCGATGCGGCCACGGCAACGCCAATCAGCTTGGCGGTCAACAAGCCGCCGGCGTTGGCCTCCAGCACCGCTCGCGGCGCCCAGGGAATTTGATAGCCGCCGAAGTAGAACGAAGCGATCAGGGCCGCGCCCACCACCATGTGGCAGTACTCGGCCATGAAGAACAGGGCGAATTTCAAAGAGCTGTATTCCAGATGAAAGCCCGCCACGATTTCCGATTCGCCTTCAGGCAAATCGAAGGGATTGCGATTCGTCTCGGCAAAAACCGCCGTGATGAACAGGATGAAACCCAGGGGCTGCACCACCACGCCCCACTTGGGCAGGAAACCGAAGATCATATCGCCCTGGCCCGCGACAATGTCGGTGATGCGCAGTGACGAAAAAATCATCATCAGGCCCATCAGGGCCAACCCCATGCTGATTTCGTAACTGATCATCTGGGCGGTGGCGCGGATGCCACCGAGGAAGGTGAACTTGTTGTTCGAAGCCCATCCGGCCATGACCACCGCGTAGGTGCCCAGACTGGCGACTGCCAGAACATACAGCGCGCCCACTTGCAGGTCGGCCACCACCAGCGGAATCTTGCGACCCGCGATTGTGATAAAATCGCCAAAGGGAATCACGGCATAGGAACTGACCGCGATGGTCATCGCCAGCCAGGGAGCCAGATTGTAGAACGCCTTGTGACGGGCCTCGGGTTGCACGTCTTCCTTGAAGACAAGCTTGAGCACATCAGCAATCGGATGCACCAGTCCGGCCAAACGCACGCCGCCAATGGCAGCGCGGTTGGGTCCGGTGCGGTCCTGGATGAAAGCCGCGCCCTTGCGCTCAGCCCAGATAAGAGCCGGGACCATCCCCATGATCAACAGGAACATAAAGACAATCTTGGCCAATGATTCGAGCACGATGGGCATCAGACGTCACCTCCGGAGGTCGCGCCTTCAAGAGCGAGGCCTCGCGCGGGAAGTTTGTTCAGGTTCGTATCGGCCAATTCCAACGCGATAGCCAAGCCATCGCGCACAGCTTTGAGGCTGGTCGGAGCGTCATCGCCGCCCAGTTCAGTCAGCACTCGCCAATCTTCACGGCCGCTGCCCTGCCGGGCCACCGACTGCGAGAACCCTTGCAGGCGCCCGTCCTTGTTGGCAAAAATACCGGCCTTTTCGGCCCAGGTCGCCCCAGGCAAGATCAACGTGGCTGCCGCCGCGGTTTCATTGTCGTGGCTGCCCAGGTAAATGACATCGCCGTGGGCTTTGAGAGCCTCCGCCACAGCCGAATCACTCGCCGGATTGCCACCATGAATCAGCACGGTGCCGTTGGCGGCCTTGATCGCACTGGCCAAGGCCGCAGCGTCCATTTCAGGCAGGCCCAACAGTTCCAGACCTTTGCGATTGGGCGTGCGGTCGGCGTTGAGCAGCAGCTCATCACCTTCACCCATGTCGCTGCCCGCCAAGCCACCACAGAGGGCGGCGGTACCGGCCAGGGATTTCAACAGGAACATCTCTTCGAGACTTTGGTGCGCACTGGATACAACCAGCCCCAGGCCACTGGAGATCTTACTGGACAACACACTTTTCAGATCAGCCCAACGCGCGGTTTCATTCTTAAGGCGCGGTTCAACCAGTCGGTTGTCGGCGTGCACGGGTTTGTACTCCATGCGACCCTTGTCGCACATCCAGCGGCCGTTGACGTCCGGATTGTAACGCGGCTTCAGGCGATAGATGCGTCCGGCCTCGTGGTCAATGCGCACGTTGCAACCGGTGGCGCAACCGGGGCACACCGAGTTGGCGGCCTTCAACATCCAGACCCGTTTTTGGAAACGGAAGTCGCGGCTGGTCAGCGCGCCCACGGGGCAAATGTCCACCGTGTTCAGGCTATAATTGTTGTCCAGTTCCACTCCGGGTGCGGTGCCGATTTCGGCCCGATTGCCGCGATTGTAAATGCCCAACTCCGAGGTGCCCGTCACTTCATCGCAGAAGCGCACGCAGCGGCTGCACAGCACGCAGCGCTCCTTGTCCAGGATCACCTTTGTCTCCTTTTTCACCTTCGTCTCCTTTGTCACCCTTATCGCCTTTGTCTCCTTTTAATCCTTGAATACCTTGATCTCCTTTTTCACCTTGAGTTCCTTGATCACCCTGATCTCCTTTAGGT
>JADGEP010000041.1:8674-15343 GCA_016744275.1 Candidatus Krumholzibacteriia bacterium
GTATTTCATATACTGGTTCTGCAAGCCACACTCGCCGGCCTGATCACAGATCGGGCAATCCACCGGATGGTTGATCAGGTGCATCTCCAGAATCTGCTGGGACGACTTGGTCACACGCTCATTCTTGGTGTGCACCACCATTTCGTCCCGCACCGTGGTGTTGCAGGCGATCGTCAGCTTGGGCATGCCTTCAACCTCAACCTGGCACAGGCGGCAGACGCCCGCGATCGACAGGTCAGGGTGGTAACAGAAATGCGGCAGCGGTTCGCCCCGCGCTTCTCTGCAGGCGTCGAAGAGACTGGTTCCGTCGGGAACCTCGATCTCCTTGCCATCTATGGTCAATTTGGCCATACCGATTACTCCTGCTCACCCCGCGGCCAGAGGCTGCAATTGCCAGCCGGCGCGGTTTCCTGGATGAGGGCCTCGAACTCGGGGCGGAACTTTTCAATAAAACTGCGCATCGGCATCACGGCCGCATCGGACAGCGGACAGATGGTCAATCCGGCCATCCCCTGGCATACGTGCTCCAGAAGATCCAGATCCCCCACGGTCCCTTCGCCCTTGCGCATCTTTTTGACGATCTTGTGCAGCCAACCGGTGCCTTCACGGCACGGCGTGCACTGACCGCAACTCTCGTCGAAGTAGAAATGCATCAAGACTTGAATCAGCTCGACCATGTCGCTGCTCTCGGGAATGATGATCATCCCACCAGAGCCAAGCATTGTGCCGGCATTCGTCAGCGACTCGTAGTCCAGGTTCACGTTCATGGCTTCTTCAGCTGTCAACACAGGCACCGAGCTGCCGCCGACAATGACGGCTTTCAGTTTTTCGCCATCGGCCATGCCGCCGAGTTGCTCGTTGAAGAATTCGCGGAAAGGCAGCCCCAGCGGAATTTCGTACACGCCGGGATTCTTGACCGGGCCACTGACCGAAAACAGCTTGGTGCCGCATGATTTTTCGGTCCCAAAATTTTTGTAGGCCTCGGCACCATTGGTGATGATCCAGGGCACCGAAGCGACCGACTCGACGTTGTTAACAATTGTCGGCTTGTCGAGAAAACCCGATACCGCCGGGAAGGGCGGCTTCAGGCGCGGCTGTCCTTTGCGACCTTCGACCGAATTGATCAGGCCGGTCTCTTCGCCACAGATGTAGGCGCCGGCGCCCTTGTGCACGATCATTTCCAGATCGAAGCCGCTGCCCAGGATGTTTTTGCCCAGGTATCCGGCAGCGTAAGCCTCGTTGACGGCCACTTGCACCCGATCAATCAACCAGCCAAATTCGCCGCGGATATAGACGAACGCCGTTTTGGCCTTCACCGCAAAGCAGCTGATGATCGTGCCTTCGATGGTCTGGTGCGGATCATAGTCCAGCAACAGGCGATCCTTGAACGTGCCGGGCTCTGACTCGTCAGCGTTGACGAAAAAGTAGACCTCATCGGCATCCGCAGGTACAAAGCCCCACTTCACACCGGTCGGGAATCCGGCGCCGCCGCGGCCGCGAAGGCCAGAGTCCTTGACCACGTCGCGCACTTCGGTGGGCTGCATGGAAGCTAAAGCCGTCTTCAGGGCTTTGTATCCGCCCTCCGCTTCATAGACCGACAACAAGTGACCATCGGGGCGGTCAAAACGTGTCGAGAGCATGTCGTTTCCGCTCTTGTTCACCTTACTCTCCTGACCCGGCAGGCAGCCGGTCGGTATCTGCGGTGGGCACGATGCCCTTGCGCAGACTCTCGAGGATCTTATCCACTTTTTCGTTGGTCAGGTGTTCATACAGGTGCTTGCCCAACTGCAGGCAAGGTCCCATGCCACAAGCGCCGAGGCACTCGACACCTTCGAGAGCGAACATATTGTCCGGCGTCGTCTCGCCCAACCGCACGCCCAATCGTTTTTCCAGATGGGCGATCAAGGGGCGGGCGCCCATGATGTGGCAACTGATGTTGTGGCACACCTGCAAGGTGTAGTCGGCCTGAGGCTCGGTGCGGAACATCGTGTAGAACGTCAGCACTTCATAAATGCGCGCGCGACTGACATCCAGCTTGGACATCAACAAGTCAACCCCAGCTGGCGGCACGTGCCCGACCTCGTCCATGATCACCCAGATGCAGGGCATCAGCGCGCTGGCCTTGGTCGGATACTGCGCAATCAGCGCCTCGATCTGGGCCAGGCTCTCCGCGGAGAGGGTGAAGGAGTTTTCACTCATCAGCTATCTGCCTTCCAAAACCGGCGGGCCGCCTTAGCGGTCCAGTTCACCGGCAATAATGTTCAGACTGCCCAAAGTGGCAATCGCGTCGGGAATCATGCGGCCCTGCACCAGGGTCGTGAACGCGGAAAAAATCGGGAAACAGGGCGGACGCACCTTGATGCGGTAAGCGTGGCCAGTGCCGTCAGAAACGCAGAAGAAGCCCAACTCACCGTTGGCTCCCTCGCCGAATCCGTAACCCTCGCCCGCGGGAACCTGGATCCCCTCGTAGACCAGCTTGAACTGGTTCATGGCGCCCTCGATGGTATTGTAGACCTTTTCCTTAGGCGGGATGATCACGCTGTGGTCTTCGATGTTCAGCGGACCGTCGGGCAGATTGTCCAAGGCCTGCAGAATGATCGCACGGCTTTGAACCATCTCGGCCATGCGCACCATAATGCGATCATGGCTGTCACCATCAGTGCCGGTCGGGATCTCGAATTCGTACTGCTCGTAGCCGAAATATGGCGCCGATTTGCGCAAGTCATGAGCCAGCCCCGTGGCCCGCAGGCAGGGACCCGTAAAGCCCCAACTCAGAGCATCTTCCTGGCTGATCGCTCCCACACCAACGGTGCGGTCCAGGAAAATGCGATTCCTGGCAATCAGCTTCATCACCTCATTGTTGCCCACGACCATCTCGTCGAGTTTAGTGCGGATTTCGTCTGCGAATCCGTCGTACAAGTCGTGGCTCATGCCACCAATACGGGCATAGTTGGTCGTCAACCGCGAACCGCACAACCCTTCGAGGGACTGATAAATGCTTTCGCGGGTATTGTACAAATACCAATAGTTGGTCAGCGCCCCGACATCCACGAGGTTGGCGCAAACACAGACCAGATGGTCGATGATGCGCGACAACTCACTTACGATTACGCGGATCGCGTTGGCCCGAGGAGTCGCCTCCACCCCACACATTTTTTCCACTGCCAGGGCATAAATGGCGTTGTTGGCCATGGCCGAACAGTAGTTCAAACGATCAGTATAGGGCATCACCTGGGCCCAGGTGTGGTCTTCGGCCTCTTTCTCGAAACAGCGGTGGATGTAACCAATTTCCGACTTGGCCTCGAGAATGTTTTCGCCATCCAGCAGGCACTCCACCCGCAAGGCACCATGAGTGGCCGGATGACTCGGCCCCAGGTTCACCGTCAGCAAATCACTGGGGTGCACTTCATCGTGGGCACCGCCCACTTCGGGCTTGATGCCACTGGCCCGGCGAGCTGCCCGGGCAATGTCTTCGTCGTTGAACAGATGCTCGGGACGACTGCACTCCTGGCCCTGCTCGATGGGGTAATCCTTGCGCAGCGGATGGCCTTCAAATTCGTGGTGACACAAAATGCGTCGCAGGTCCGGATGGTCGGCAAAATCCACCCCAAACAGATCATAGACTTCCCGCTCGGCCCAATCGGCACTCTTGTAGATGCCCGTTGCCGAGTCGATGGCTTCGCCCTCGGTCGTGTGCACCCGAACGCGCAAGCGCACATTGTTCTGCCAGGACCGCAGGAGGTAATTCACTTCAAATTCCTGGTCACGGTCAGGATAGTGCACGCCCACCACATCGGAGAGCTGCTCACATCCTTCGTGATCCCGCAGGTGATTCAAAACCACCAGCAGCTTGTCCTTGTCCACCGTTATGGTCTCGTCACCGTGCTGGCTGCTGACCGCCAGAATATCGGCTCCAAATTCCTGCTGGAGTTTATCGACCAGCTTTTGGCTCATGCTCTTCCGTCCCTGGCACAGCGCCCACTGGTGCGTGCTGGTTGGGGTTTCAACTCAGAAAATCCATTCATGCCGCCGCGCCACCGGTCAGGTGGTGGGTTAGGCCTCGATCCGTCCCGGATGGCGCTCGGCCGCCGGCACAAGACCTTCTTTTTCGACTTTTTCCTGAATTTGGGTCAGGGCAAAAAGCAGATTTTCCGGCGTGGGCGGACACCCGGCGACGTAGACATCCACCGGTATCACGTGGTCTGCCCCCTGCAGTGTGCTGTAGTTGTTATAAAAACCACCACTACTGGCGCAAGCGCCCATGGCAATGACCCATTTGGGCTCAGCCATCTGCTCGTAAATGGTTTTGAGGATGGGAGCCTGCTTGTAGCTGATCGTGCCCGCGATGATCATCATGTCGCTCTGCCGGGGCGAAAAACGCACCAATTCGGCACCAAAACGACTGATATCATTGTAAGACGAGACCGTGCTCATGAATTCGATGGCGCAGCACGCCACCCCAAAGGGCAACGGCCACAGGGAATATTTACGCCCCCAGTTGACGGCCTGGCGCAGCCGCGTCGTGAGGTAATTGCTGGGGCTTTCGAGATCTACTGCCATTCGAGCCCCCCTTTCTTCCAGATGTAAATGAAACCAACCAGCAGGACAGCCACAAAGGCGCCCATCTCGCCGAGGGCGAACATGCCATGGCCCGCGGCCAGCATGCCCTTATAGAGGATCACCCAGGGATAGAGAAAGACGGCTTCCAGATCAAACAGCAGAAAGAACAGCGCTACGAGGAAGAAACGCACAAAAAAGCGGATCTGAGTCGATCCACGAGCCGGCACGCCACATTCGTAAATGGAGTTTTTCAGCGCCGAAGGGCGGGAAGGCCCCAACCAGGAACTGAGACCCAGAAATAATCCCGCGAAGGCTGCCGCCACCAGCAGAACCAAAAGCACGGGAATGAACTGTTCAAACATGAATGCTCCCTGCCAAGGAAAAGACACTTTGCGCCCATCAGTCGAGGTTCGCGCCAGTCAGCGCCACCCCGCCCAATGGGTTTGTTGCAAAAATAACAAACTCTTAGTTCGTGTCAATAAACGGATGCGGATGGCTGAAACAATGTCCCCCAAGGCCAGTTTCTAGCCATCTGGCCGCAGCAATGAATTCCTACCAAAATGGTCAGGCAGGGTCCTGCTAAAGATATCCCCATGCAGATCAAGGCTTTATTTCGTAGTAAACGCTTCCTATCAACAATCTGCCCAATTCTGCTCCCGGCACGATGGTTGCGTGTGACCGACCGGAACACCAGTCACCGATACGGGCTGATATGACCATCAGTCTGATTCCCAAACAGGAGTAAAGCCCCATGGCCATCACCATCGCCTCCCCCAAGCCGCAGACCGACAAAATGGCGGCCTTGTCCGACCTGGTCCAGGCCGGCACGTCCGCCCTGAATGACGGCGATCTGCGTCTGGCGCTGGACAAATTTGAAGAAGTCGTGCGGGCCTTTCCCGACCGCCCCGAGGGCCACAACAACCTCGGCGCCCTGTACTCCAGTATTGGTGATTTCGACAAGGCAGAAGAATGCTTCAACAACGTCGTCGAAATCCTGCCGGACAATCCCAATATCCTCTACAATCGGGGCGTGGTTCGCTCCCGGCTCGAAAAATTCGACGCCGCCCGCGAAGATTTTAACGCTGTCCTGGCCATCACCCCTCACGACGCCGACACCATGAACAATCTCGGTGTCGCCTCATTCATGCAGGGCCGGATGGACGAAGCCCGCACCATTTTCAACCGCACCATGGCTTTGAAACCGGACTACGTCAACGCGTTCATGAATCGGGTGGATGTGGAGTGCGCCACCGATAATCTGGCCGTTGCCGTAGAGCTCTGCGAAGACTTCCTCTCACGACACAACAGCCTGGAAGTGCGCCGCAAGCACCTGGAACTGTTGAGCGATGGTTGCCGCAAAGCCCTGGCCGATGCCAGCACCGCGGCCGAACGCATTCTCAACACTGACGCAGAAAACGACGAGGTTCGTGAAGAACTCGGACGCATCGTTCAAGCCAAGGCGGCCTGGTCGGGTGCAGCGACCTGCACGATCTGATTTTCCCACTCTGGTTCGTCTGCTATATTGAAGGCCGCCGCAACCCGGCGGCCTTTGCTTTGCCTGCAGTCGCACCCCAGTCCAGGAGCCCCGCGTGATCGTCTTTATCAACGGAACCTATTTGCCGGCCGCCCAGGCCCAGGTGGGAATATTTGATGGTGGCTTTATGTATGGTGATGGGATCTACACCACCATGCGCCTGTACGGAGGTTTGCCCCTGGACCTCGCTGCCCACTGGGCGCGGCTTCAAGCCCAGGCATCCGAACTGCAACTGGCCTTTGATCTGCCCCCCGAGCATTTGCGCCTGATCATTGCCGAGTTGGTGGACCGCAATGAACTTGGCGGTTGCGACGGGCGGTTGCGGATTTCCGTCAGCCGCAGCGGGGAACCCCTCAACCCCTTACCGGTAGCGGACCTGGACAATGTCCCGTCCACACTGGTGATCACCCTGGTGCCGGTGGCGACCGGCTTGGCCCGCTGGCAGGCCGACGGCATCCCCGTCATATGTCTCGCTGAAGGGTCTGCGCGCGGCAACTTCCCCCAACTCAAAACTCTCAACGCCCTGGCCACGGTGACGGCCCTGCGGCAAGCTGCGGCAGCGGGATGCCCCGAGG
>JADGEP010000420.1 GCA_016744275.1 Candidatus Krumholzibacteriia bacterium
GTTGGACAAGCTGGTGGAACTCGACGGCGTGGTGGAGGCCCTGTACCGCTCCGAAATCACGGTCGAAGAAGCCGACTCGCAACTGAACCAAATTGATGGCGCCGGCGCCCGGTATGGTGCGGTCGCGACGATCATTGCGTTTGGCGTGTCTTCAGGTGCGGTGGCCCGGTTTTTTGGTGGAGGAATACTGGAGATGGGCATGGCCCTGGGGCTGGGGCTGGTCACCGGCTTGTTGGCAGTGGCTTCAGGGCGCTCGGTGACCATTGAGCGGATCTTCGAATTTTTAGCCGCAGCCGTCGTGACCTTCCTGGCGACGGCCTTGGCGACCCTGCTGGTGCCGGCCGCCACTGGACCGGTGATCATCGCCAGCCTCATCGTGCTGTTGCCCGGTCTGAGCCTGACACTGGCCCTGAACGAATTGGGCACCGGTCACCTTGTCAGCGGCACAGCCCGCTTTTCAGGGGCCATGATGACATTCATGAAAATTGGCATTGGCGCTGCGGTGGGTCGTCAGGTCGCCGAATTTTTACCCGGAGCCGTTCAAGAGGCGGCGCCCACCGCACTGCCCGAATGGACTTTATGGCCAGCCTTGCTGATCACTCCGGTGGCGCTTTCGGTTTTATTTCGGGCCCGCCGCCAGGAGATGGTGTGGATCGGCGTGGGCACAACGGTGGCGTACTGGGGGTCGCGCTACGGCGTCGATTTTTTGGGACCGCTGTTGGGCGCAACCGTCGGTGCATTTCTGAGTGGAACGGTGGCCAACCTGTTTGCACGGGTGAAACGGCGGCCAGCGGTGGTTCTGGTCGTGCCATCGCTGATTCTACTGGTGCCCGGAAGTATCGGATATACCAGTCTCTCGTTGCTGATGCAAAGAGACGTCCTGAGCGGGCTGGACACCGCTGTAACAACCATGTTGGTAGCGGTTTCCCTGGTGGCGGGCTTGCTGCTGGCCAATGTGCTGGTGCCCCCTCGCAACGCTCTGTAGCATCTATTTGATTGATTGACGGCATGGACCGGCCAATGCTAGTATCCGGGCATTGAGCGGGGAGTGGCATGGATGCGAGTCCCCGTCGTAATGATTTTAAAAAATGGGGTGCTCCCATGACAGTCAGAACGCCCGCTAGATCATCATTATTGGCCGGAGCCCTGGTTTTCCTTTTTGCTGCTGGCTGGGCCGATGCCCACGCCCAAAAATCTCCCCAGGTTGAAGAGTATCTTGTGCAAGCCAGCCGCGCCGGGCGTTGGTTGCAGGAAGGCGACATAGCCCAGATGGAGTCTGAGCTGGAAGCCGGCTTCAATGAGATCGCCCTGATGATGGACTCTTACCGTCCCGATGGAAAAACCAACAGCTATTTGCGACAGCGTGGCTGGGGGCAGTTGATCTGGACCCAGATGATGTACCGGTTGCTGGCCATTCGCGACGGCTTGTTTGACGAGGAACTCGAATTCGCCGAACGGGTGGCTCTCGAAAGTGTTTCCAGCGAGTCGTTGCGCTCGGTGGAAGTCGCGTTTGCGCGCATTCAGATATTGATGGCTGCCAAAGAGAAAATGAACCTGAATCAGGAAATTGACCAGTTTGCCCAGGGCATTTTTGGGAGCGAGGCCTCGGGCACCAGTTACCGGGCGCTGGTTGACGATTTTCAGGCCCGTTTTTCGGTGCGGCAGGCGGCGGTTGTCGCGCGTTTGGCTTCGGGGCAGCATCGCGGGATCTTCGACCCGTCTGAGTTGCCGGTGGGAACCAGTTACGCCCAGGTTTATCAGGACTACCAGGAGCGGATGCAAAGCGAGAACCGGTTGGATGAGATTTTCAATCGGCTGGCCGGGATGGATCCCGCCCGCATCGAACACTTGGCCGATGTGGCCCAGAATGCTCCGACTGCAGTTGAAAGGGAGGCGGCGCGCAACGAAGTGAAGTTGCAATTGTTGCTGGTTGAAAGCACCTTGGCCGCTTCGGACAGCGACCCTTCGGTGGCACGCATGATGAATTTCTATGACCGGTGGGGCCATCTGGCCTTCGATTCCTACCCGGGAACTCCGGATGATTTCCAAGAGACAATGTCTTTGGTGCATGCGGCGAAAAACAAGTGGGATGAGCAATTGCAACTGGAAAATCTGCGCGACCTGTACGCCATCGCTGATCAGGTCCGCTAAACCAAATGGGCTGGGGCCTGTTTGATCGGGCCCCTACAACAGTGACTCTCGCCTGACGGGTATTCTTCATGGCTCACGAATCCGATCTCACTCTGCGCTATGTCACCGAATTTCAGTGCACCGGAGGCGACTGCCCCGATCATTGCTGTCAGCAATGGCAGGTGATCATGGACAAAGCCACTTATGAAGGGCTGGAAGCGGCGGCTACTCGAGGCGAAACATCCCTGCAAACCCTGAGAACACATGTCGTCAAAAACAAACCTGCCGCTGCGAACAACTATGCGACCATTGGTATGGACGACAACGGCAGTTGCCCCTATCTGACTGCCGATTCCGGATTGTGCGGCATTCACCGCGACCTGGGGGAGTCACACCTCAGCCCGGTTTGCACGACTTATCCGCGGCAGTTAAATCGCATTGGCGAACGCACGGAGTTGAGCCTGTCGCTTTCCTGTCCCGTGGCGGCCCAGATGTGCTTCGCCTCCGATACGGCCGTTGACCAGGTCGGATTGCCACCCGAATTGGTGGCCAATGAGAAGTACTTTTACTCATTGGAACAAGATGAAGATCAAGCGGACCCCTACTATCAGTTCAGTGATCTGATCCATGGCATCCTGTGGCAGATTTTGAATCTGACCGAGTACCCCTTGGCATCGCGCCTGTTTTTCGGCTCCTATTTTGCCAGTCGCATTGATTCGTTTTTTTACGCGGGAACCCCGAATTTTTCCGGTGATTCATTGGCCAATGAAATTGACCTTTTGGTGCAACCGGAAATCCTGGCCGATTGGCACCAGCAGTTTCAGCAGACGGCCGCCAGCATCAGCTTGCCAATGTCGATCGTTCTGCCCATTCTGGTGGGCCGCAGTCGGCACCAAAACAGCCTGAGCGAACCTTTGGCGGACATCTGGCGGAATTACAATTGGCAGGATCAAAAGGGCGCCACCCAGTTTGACTTCAGCGAGGTGGAGGCGCAGTACGAATGGCGACGGACACACCTGGAAAAGCTGTTTGGTGTTGAGCACGATCGGCACCTGACAAATTATTGTGCGAATCATTTGTTCAGGGAGCGGACCACCGGATCCAAAACCATGTTGACCTACCTGCAGGACTTGGCGATTCGCCGGGCGATTCTGCGATTCCTGATCTTCAGTGATCCG
>JADGEP010000421.1:0-1293 GCA_016744275.1 Candidatus Krumholzibacteriia bacterium
CTGAAATTCCGCGGCCACCTGGACAACATTTCGAACAACATGTTGATCGGTGCCGTGAATGCGTTCACCGAAAAGACCAACAGCGTGCAGAATATCGAGACCGGCGAGTACGACGCGGTGCCGGCTACGGCTCGCGATTATAAAGCCCGCGGCCTGCGCTGGGTTGTCATTGGTGATGAAAACTACGGCGAAGGCTCAAGTCGTGAGCATGCGGCCATGGAGCCCCGCCACCTCGGTTGCGCTGCGGTGATCGTGCGCAGTTTTGCCCGCATCCACGAAACGAACTTGAAGAAGCAGGGCATCCTGGGCCTGACTTTTGTCAATCCGGCCGACTACGACCTGGTGCGCGAAGGCGACCGCTTTGACCTGACGGGATTGGCGGGCTTGGCGCCGGACAGTGAAGTGGGGTGCACGCTGCATCATGCCGATGGCTCATCCGATACGTTTGCCTTGGCGCACACCATGACCGAAGAGCAGATCGCCTGGTTCAAGGCGGGTTCGGCCCTGAACAAGATCAAAGCCGGGAACTAGGAGGCGCTGATGTTCAAAATCAAGACGGTCGCCCCACAGGAGGCGACCGGGGCCATCGCGGAAATCTACGGGCAGTTTCCACCTTCGGTGGGTGTGCCACATGCGATCCAGATGATGAGCGCGAGCCCGGATTTTCTGGCTCGCAAGGTGGAGGATCTGAAAAACTGGCAGGGGCACCGGTCGATCACCGTGCCGATGCAGAAGGCCATGCGCATGCTCATTTCGGGCGATGCGGACATGACCAGTTGCCGAGACGCGAACGCCGCCATGTTGGAACTCAGTGGCCTGGATGCGGAGCAGGTGAAGGCCTTTGCCGGTTCGGTTGACCAGTGGCCCTTGGCGCCCAGGGAAAACGAACTGGTGCAATTTGTGGTGGAGCACGTGACTCGGCGTCAGCCTGCGGATCCTGCGACCATTGAAAAATTGCGCGAAATGGGTTGGACTGAAGCCGACATTTTTGAGGGCCTGGCCTTCGGCGGCATGGTTTTGGGCGTGGTGGCCATGGTGGCGGTTGGGGCGGTGTTGCCGACGACCGAGCTCAAGGTGTTTAACTCGACGAAGACGGCCAGCACCTGGTCGCTGATGGCCTGCTCACCGCCCACCCGTGCGTTGAAGTCCTGCATGTCGATCACGACAAGCACGCAATCTGCTGCATCAATCAGGCGCTTTTGAAGGGGAGGTTTGGCAGGCATTTTTATCGCTCCATTGTGAAAATTCACTTACGTCTATCCGGTGGCAGCTTCCGCCAGGGCAGTTGATACG
>JADGEP010000421.1:1303-3299 GCA_016744275.1 Candidatus Krumholzibacteriia bacterium
TGTGAGAACTGACCGCATGATTAACGTTGTGTGGTCGTTTTATTGTGCAAAATTGTGGAACAATGAGACATATCGTGCTATAATCTGATCACATGAGGGGGTCTCCAGCTGGAATGTGCTCTTTCCGCCATTTGGCCCCCATGTTTGGGCATCATTGGAATTTTTGTGAGGGAGATTCTCATGCACACATCTCATAAAGTGGATTACCGTTCGGCTTTTGCCACTTTGGCCGGGCTTGTCGTGGTTCTGACGACCTTGGCCCTGGCTGTGCCTTTGTTGCTGGGTGCCATTGCCAGCTGAAACAGCAACCCATTTTGACTGACTGAAGACCCCACCGATGTCAGCAATGCCCCGGACAACCATGTCCGGGGCATCTTTTTGCGCCCACCGCCGGGTTCAGTTATCATCAGATGAATAGGTTTGTCCAAAAAAAACCAGACAGGGGACATCATGAAATCATCCTGCGATTTGACGGGAAAAAGGGCTTTGATCACCGGTGCCAGCCGTGGGATCGGCCGAGCGGTGGCCGAACTGTTGGCCGGTCACGGGGCGACGGTCGTGGTGCACTTCGGGTCGGACAAAGCGGCAGCCACCCATGTTTTGGAAGGCCTTCAGGGTACGGGCCATGCCATTGTTTCGGCAGACCTGGGAAATCCGAATGAGGCGGGGCAGTTGGCCAGCAAAGCGGCGGAATTGCTCGGTGGGCTGGACATCGTGGTGAACAACGCCGGCATCTTTGTGACCCACGATATTGCCGAGCTGGATCAGCAAAACTGGCAACAATTCTGGGACCGGACCATCGCGGTCAATTTGAACGGACCAGCCCATGTCTTGCATGGCTCCGTTCCTTTCCTGGAGCAGGCTGGCGGTGGCCACATCATCAACATCACCAGCCGTGGTGCTTTTCGCGGTGAGCCTGCGGCGCCAGCCTACGGGGCGAGCAAGGCGGGCCTCAATAGCCTGAGCCAGTCATTGGCCGTGGCCCTGGCGCCTCGAAATATCAAGGTTGTTGCCGTGGCGCCCGGATGGGTACTGACAGATATGACCCGGGACTACCTGGAAGGACCAGCGGGAAAAGCGATCCGGGAGCAGAGCCCCATGGGACGCACCGCCACTGCCGATGAAATCGCCCACGTCGTCTTGATGGTGGTATCGGGGCAGGCCGATGCGCTCAGCGGTGGGATCATCGACATCAATTGCGCGTCGTATCTGAGGTAGTCTATTCGACTTCGTTGAAGGCGCCGCCGATGCCCAGAGGCATGTGCTGCAGTGTGCCAAATGTCAGGCCCAGCAACATGCGGTTGTCTTCGTTCAATGAGGCAAAAAAGCCGGGCCGCAGAGGGCCAACCTTGACCAGGCCCGGATACAGATTCAGGCGGTACCGGTAGTCTTTGGTGCGCGCAAAAAGCAGCGAGGCCATGAGACTGTTGTTGCGGTCGTAAAACACTCCACCGGAAACGGCCACGTCGACCGTCTTGCTGATCTGGTCGATCTTGAACAGATTCTTGGCCACCATTCCCAGCCCGAGGGAAACACATTGGCCGTCGGCCCTGGTGAAACTCAAACCCAGTTCGGCGTGAGTGCCCCAGTGGTAGAAGATGCTCTTGCTGCCCTGTTTGTTCAGGTGATATTTCACCGCATAATTCTGACCGTTATTCACCATCTCATTGCTGCCCGGCAACCAGACGGGCTGGTAGGACCAGTCGGCCATGTGCAGGGTGCGGCTGAAAAAACGGGCCACGTTTTCATTGCTGAACAGAATGATACCGGCCGGATTGAAGATCCAGAAGTCGGCCACCGGATCAGTCGACGGGCCGATGTGTTCGTCGTTTTCGACAATCTCATTGAGGAAATGGTAGGCAAAGATGGTGGCGCCGGCCCAGGCGGTGGCGTGCTCAACCTCGTGGTAGCGGAAGTACTCCTGCATCATGCGGTAGCTCATGCCGCCGCCGACCAGCTCGTCGGGCAGACCCCCGGGGAAGACCCACAGCTGGGG
>JADGEP010000422.1 GCA_016744275.1 Candidatus Krumholzibacteriia bacterium
ATGAAAGACCACGACGCTTCCATCGCCGCCGGTATGCTGCGCGAGAAGAACGAAGCGGCCTGCGTCAAGTGCCACAACGAAGAAAGCCCAACTTTCAAGGGCTTTGTCTTCGCCGACCGCTGGGCCGAAATTGCCCACCCGGTTCCGGAGAAGTAAGCACGTATGAAGGCGAATTGTTGCCAATGCCCCACCGCTTCCAGTAAGCGGTGGGGTTCTTTTATCCTCATCGCCGGGCTGCTCTCAGTGCTGGCCGGATGCGCCGGCACTCCGGCCATCGTCTGTGGTGACCTTGGGGGAACGGCCTTTTCGGCGGATGAAGATTCCCTGGGCCTGGACGAATTTCTGGCCTTGAACGACGCCCAACGCGAATCTCGGCACCGGCAGGCTCGCCGCCATCTGGCCGAGGCGAACAAAGCCCACAGCGCGGTGAGGCGTATCCAGGCGTTGAACAATGCTGCCGGTGTGGCCCCTGATGATCCGGACATCTGGCTGCTCCTGGCCGATATCTGGCGAGGGTTGGGAAACTACCTGGCCACTGACGCGAGCCTCAGCAACGCGGCGGCGGCGATTCGCGAGTTCGACGGCGATTCGTGGTTGGAGGCCGAGCGAGGTTTCGACTACGGCGACCGAGCGGCGCTGGAAACAGCCCTGCAGCGGGCTTGGTTGCATTACGACCGGGGCGAGTGGCGCGAAGCGATGCCCTGGGTGCGGGCGGCACTAAAAGTTGAGCCGGGCAGTTCGGCAGTTTTACGAGTGCGTGGCTTGCTCGAAGGCATCCAGGGCAAGCGGGGCATGGCTCACCAACTGGCGGAAGACCTGCGGCGTAAAGACGCATTCACCACCGACATTTCCTGGGTCATGTTCAATCTTGATACGGCCATGGGGCGCCATCGGGAAGCCTTCAACTATTGCTACACATTGAGGCCCGACCAACGCCGCGCTGCCGAGTGTTACCGCGATATGGCGCGCGCGGCCGAACGCGTGAGTGAGTGGTCCTGGGCTCGCCGCTGGTACCGTGAATCGGCGGCCGCCTTGCCGCACCGTGAAATATCCTGCCTGTCGGAAGTCAGCTACACCCGAGTCAGCGATCCGGACGGTGACAGCACCCTGCCTTTCTGGCTCGCTTTTGACGAGCACTACGTGACGGGCTCGTTGTCCGCCTATCTGGCCTTTGCCTACGCGCAATTCGAAGCGGCCACCAATACGACAGACCAGGAACGTTGGGGCGGCTTGGTTGTCAACGCAGCCGGAATTTGTCTGCGCCTGGAAATGGAAGAGGCGCACGTGCGCCGCGTGCGAGGCTTGGTTTTTGCCCGCACCAACCGCAACGAGCGGGCCGTGACCGATCTTGAAGTGGCCCTGGAAGGATTGCGCCACGACAAAAAAATGGTGGCGGAGCTGGAAGCCGAAATTGGGCACTTGTTGTTGATTCAGGAAAAACACGACGAAGCCATCGGGCGCTTGCGCCATTCGGTGACCGGAGAACCTGATAAGGCCCAAGCGTGGTCCGATTTGGGCCTGGCACTGATCATGGCCGGTGACGAAGAGGAAGCTGTCGAGGCCTTGACCCGGGCAATCGCCTTGGACAAAGGCCTGGCTGCCGCCTGGTACAACCGCGGCCTGATGCATTTTCATGCGGGCAATTTGACAGCTGCCAAGGCCGATCTGGCCGAGGCTGCTCGCCTGGCACCCGACAATCCGGATGTGGCCAGACTGCTGCAACAGGTTGTGCAGCAACAGAAACGCCAGTGATTCCCGTTTAAGATCTTGTCCGCGTCCCTTGATGCTGTATTGTGGCCCAAGCGGGAGAGCCTTCCTGCACCCGACACCCGGTGATCACAACCATTCCAGGAGACCGTGCGCAACCCATGAGTATTTTTGACATTATTGCCGTGCTGGTGACCCTGGCGGCCCTCATTGGTTATGTGAATCACCGTTGGCTCAAATTGGAGCCCACCGTGGGCCTGTTGATGATCTCGCTCGCCAGTTCTCTGGGCATCATGGTCCTGCACTGGGCCTTTCCCCAGTTGGAGATCGTCACCAGTATGCGGGGCATGCTGGGCGACATCGATTTTAATCAGGCCCTGATGCACGGCATGTTGGGCTTCCTGCTGTTCGCCGGCGCCCTGCACGTGGACCTGGAATATTTTGTACGGGCCAAGGGCACCATCGCGAGCCTGGCCACCGTGGGCCTGTTGATGTCGACTTTCCTGGTCGGTTGGCTGAGCTGGTTGGTTTTTAACGCTCTCGGTTTGGAAATTTCGTTCCTGGCCTGCCTGGTCTTCGGTTCGCTGATTTCGCCAACCGACCCCATCGCGGTCATGGGCACGCTCAAGACCTTGAATGCGCCCAAAGATCTGGAAGCCAACATTGCCGGCGAGTCGCTCTTCAACGACGGCGTCGCGGTGGTGATTTTCACGGGCCTGGTGGCCTTGCTTTCGGCCAAGATGGGCCACGCTGGCGGACACGGCGGACACGGAGAAATGGGTGCTTCCCAACTGGCCATCTTCTTTTTGCGCGAGGCCGGGGGCGGCGCGTTGCTGGGCCTCGTCAGTGGCTATTTCATCTACCGCCTGATGCTGAGCATTGACGATTACACGGTCGAGGTCATGCTTTCGCTGGCTCTGGTGATGGGCAGCTACGCGGTGGCCTGGGCGCTGCACGTTTCGGGCCCCATCGCCGTGGTCGTGGCCGGCATCCTGATTGGCAACCGGGGCCGCAACTTCGCCATGAGCCCCAAAGTCGCCGACTATCTCGAAAAGTTCTGGGAATTGCTCGACGAAATGCTCAACGCCATCCTGTTCATGCTCATCGGTATTGAAGTGCTGGTGATCTCGTTCACCAGCCGCAGTGTCCTGGCCGGAATGATCATCATCGTGATTGTCCTGGCCGCGCGATTCATCAGCGTCTATGTGCCGATCGCCGTCATCGGCGTCAAAAGCAAATTCCCACGGGGCGTGGTGCGCATTTTGACCTGGGCGGGCTTGCGCGGGGGCATCTCGGTGGCGTTGGCGCTGTCGATGCCGCCTGGCCCGGAAAAGAACCTGATCCTGACCAGCACCTACATGGTGGTGCTGTTTTCCATCGTGGTGCAGGGCATGACGATCAAGAAGGTCCTGCGCAAATTCCTCTAGGGCCGGGCTGGCGGAAAAGTCGGCAAAACAATAAGCTATGCCGGATGGATGCGGGATCAATGGGGTGCAATGCACTCTGGTATGTTACAATGTTGCCCGCTCAGGAATTGGGCCGCCTCACGCGGCCCTGAACGCTCCATTTTCCCAAGGATTATAAG
>JADGEP010000423.1 GCA_016744275.1 Candidatus Krumholzibacteriia bacterium
ATACTGATGTGATCGGTGGTGCATTTGCCCAGGGCCTTGATCAACAGGGGCAGGCCTTTGTAGTCGTTGCCGTCCCAGGCACTGAACGGTTCCAGCCGCGCCAGACGGTCACTGTTCGGATCGATTTCCACATCAACATCGGTCGCGTCGGCGGGCGGCGCCTGGTAGCCGTCGCTTGCCTTGACGAAGCCCTCGGGCGGCAGCTCATGAGCCACTGCCGGCGCCTCCAGTTGTACCGACTCGCCCGCCGCATTGGTCAGGCTGTCGTTCACCGGATCAAAATTCAAAGTGCCGGCCAGGCCGTAGGCCATGACCACCTCGGGGCTGCCAATGAAGGCGTGGGTCTGCGGGTTGCCGTCGGCCCGTTTTTTGAAGTTGCGGTTGAAACTCGTGACGATGCTGTTGACGTCGCCCTCCTTGAAGTCGTCCCGATGCCACTGGCCGATGCAGGGCCCGCAGGCATTGGTCAACACCGTGGCGCCAACGGCTTCCAGCTCGGCCAACTGGCCATCGCGCTTGATGGTTTCGTAGATCAGGTCACTGCCCGGCGAAACCCACAAGGTGGTCTTCATCTTGAGGCCCTTGGCCTGGGCCTGCTTGGCCACGTCGGTGGCCCGGCAGATGTCTTCATAGCTGCTGTTCGTGCAACTGCCTATCAAAGCTGCCGTCAATTTCGCAGGATAACTTTCGCGCTCCACATCGGCCGCCATCTGGCCCACGGGACGAGCAATGTCCGGCGAGTGCGGCCCCACCAGATGTGGCTCCAGGGTCGAAAGGTCGATCTCCACGATCTGGTCGTAGTACTCGGCCGGATTGGCCAGGACCTCGGCGTCGGCCGTCAGCAGGTCGGTATTGGCGCCGGCCAGGTCAGCCAGGTCCGTGCGCTCGGTGGCCTTCAGGTACATGGCCATGCGCTCGTCGTAGGGGAAGATGCTGGTTGTGGCGCCCAACTCGGCACCCATGTTGGTAATCGTCGCCTTGCCGGTGCAACTGAGAGCACTGGTGCCCGGGCCAAAATATTCGACGATGGCGTTGGTACCACCCTTGACCGTCAGGATTCCGCACAGTTTCAAAATGACGTCTTTGGGGGCGGTCCAACCGCTGGGCGCTCCGGTCAGCTTCACACCGATCAGCTTGGGGTGCTTCACTTCCCAGTTCATGCCCACCATGACGTCCACGGCGTCGGCGCCGCCCACGCCACAGGCCACCATGCCCAGGCCTCCACCGTTGGGCGTGTGGCTGTCGGTGCCGATGATCAAACCACCGGGGAATGCGTAGTTTTCCAAAACGATCTGGTGAATGATGCCCGAACCCGGCTTCCAGAAGCCCATGTTGTATCGAGCCGATGCGGTGCTCAGAAAGTTGTACACTTCCTTGTTCACGTCCAGGGCGTGGGCCTTGTCGTACTCGGCACCTTTGTGGGCCAGCAGCAGATGGTCGCAATGCACGGTGGTCGGCACCGCGGTTTCGTCGCGGTTGGCCTGCATGAATTGCAGGATGGCCATCTGGGCGGTGGCGTCCTGCATGGCGACACGATCGGGGCGCAGAGCCAGGGTGGCCTCGCCGCGTTCCAGTTCCTGGTTTTCGGGATCTGCCAAATGTCCAAAGAGCACTTTTTCAGCCAGAGTCAGGGGCCGGCCCAGGCGTTTGCGCACCACGTCCAAACGTTTGCGTGACACCTCGTAAACGTTGCTCACCATTTCTCGGGTCGTTTCGATCGCCATGGTCCCGTCCTCCTGTGCCCCATCAGGGCTCGCAAGTTCACACCAGTGTCGCCGGACACACCGGGCCACCAGCCTGTCATGGGCTTGTATGGCTATAATATAGACTATGAAAACGGATTTTTCCTGCTAATAACGCAGGGGCGGGGTAATCAGCGGCCTTCCAACAGCCGGTCTCCCAGAATCCGGGGCAAATCCGCGTCCAGGATATCCTGACGCGCCCCTTGAATGTCGTATTCCACGCGTTCGTAATTCAGGGTCTGGGCCTGGCGATCCCACCACAGGAAACTGGCCCGGGGGTCGTTGTCCCGCGGTTGCCCCACGCTGCCGGGGTTGGCCAGATTGCGCTGGCCCGGTTCCAGAAAGAGCGTTTTCTGCTTCACGCGCTCGAAGCTGTGGCCGTCAAATACCACCGGATGGTGGGTGTGGCCGAAGAAACACACGCCGGGCCCGTCCTTCTTGAAGAGAGTCTCGCTGGCCTCCTGAAGGTCATCCAAATAGACCAGGTAGCGATCGCGATCGTCGGGCGCGCCGTGCACAAAGAGGGCATCCTCAGACATCCGGTGGGAAGTGGGCAAAGCCGCCAGCCACTGCAGGCATTCGTCGCGCAAAAGACTCCGATTGTGCTCTACGGCGGCCAGAGAGTAGATATTGAAGTCCAGGCTCAGCGAGCCGTCGGCCACCAGGGCGTCGTGATTGCCCTGCACACAGGTCACGTTGTTTTCCCGGATCATTTGCAGGCATTCAACGGGGCGGGCGCCGTAGCCCACGATGTCGCCGAGGCAATAAACAGCATCCACCCCGACATCTTCCAGGCGCCGCCACACCGCTGTCAGGGCGTGCAGATTGCTGTGGATATCAGACAGAACGGCGATGCGGTTCATGAAAACGACCTTTGGGGCGAAGAAATAAATGCGCTTGAGGCAAGACCATGGGTTGACCCGAACCCTCGACTCTAGCATATACTTGGGACCACATTATACGTGTCATGGAATATCCGCAATCGCATGCGTAGGATTTCTGGAACCACTGAGCTAGCTATCGGAGAGACGTCATGGACCTGAAACTCAACCAGATCAACGAAGAGGTGGCCAACATTGCCGCCCAGCGCTGCCGTGAAAAAGGCATCACCATCCCGACCCTCGCCCAGATGAAAGACCCGAGCCTGATTCCGGCGTCGATCACTGATCAATTGAAAAACGTGGGTTTGTGGGATATGGACCCGTTGAATCTCTACCGCATCACCTGGCGCAACGACCCTGCCAGCGGCCTCTTCAATGACGGCAATTTCGTGGAGTTCCCCTCGGAACTGACCGGTGTCGAAGCCCGTATCGTGGGCGTGGTGGGCAAGTACTTCCCCACCGGCGCGCATAAGGTTGGCGCCGCCTTCGGTTGCCTGGTGCCGCGCCTGGTCACGGGCCAGTTCGACCCCACCAG
Organism: Candidatus Krumholzibacteriia bacterium; assembly: GCA_016744275.1. GTDB lineage: Bacteria > Krumholzibacteriota > Krumholzibacteriia > LZORAL124-64-63 > LZORAL124-64-63 > JAGRNP01. The sequence continues at coordinate 3,159 of JADGEP010000423.1, forward strand.
CCAAAAAGCCGTCTGGCCCAGCACTGGCAACTTCTGCCGCGGTGGCGCCTTTGATTCGTCCCTGTTGGGTTGCGAATCGGTGGCCATCCTGCCCGAAGAAATGAGCCAGGAACGCTTCGACTGG
>JADGEP010000424.1:0-377 GCA_016744275.1 Candidatus Krumholzibacteriia bacterium
GACGAGTTGCTGCGCCTGGTGGCGGAGCTGACCGGCTCCCGCGCCGTAGCCGTACTCTTGCGCGATGGCCAAGGGGCTTTGACGCCCGTGGGCGCCATGGGTTGGTCCACCGGCAGTTGTGTCGTGCGGCCGATCATTGAGAACGAAGGCTGGACCCGCTTCATGCAAACCGGGCAAGCGGTGACGGATCCGGGACAGATTGTGCGCGACCTTTCATGGTGTGCGGATTCCAGCGCGCCCGACCAGTTGATGTATGCGCCGTTGGGGTCGGGCGATTCGACCCTGGGCGTGATCATCACCGGCCGCAGGCGCGAAAAAGGCCACTATGAAAAAGCAGACTTGGTGCAACTGACGGTTCTGGCCGATGTGGCCAAGGC
>JADGEP010000424.1:387-3274 GCA_016744275.1 Candidatus Krumholzibacteriia bacterium
CCGCCTTACACGGCATGAGCACCAGTGTGGGCCGCACCGTCGAAGCGGTGCAATTGTTGCTGAAAATCCGGCGCACAGGTGTGCCGACTTCGACTCCTGAAGCCCTGGATCTGTTAGCCAAATTGGCCCGGCGCCTGGGCGTGGGAGAAACCGGGGCGCGGCGCATGCAATACGCGGCGGCGCTGCACGACGCGGGCATGGCTCGGGTCGAGGATGAAATTGTCCTGGGCGACACGGCCTTGGATATGGACGAACGGGACGAAGTGGAACGCCATGTTGAGCAGGGCGTGGATCTGATGGCGCCATTGCTGCCGGACGATGCCACCATCGACATCATGCGCCATCACCACGAAAGATTTGACGGCACGGGTTATCCCACGGGGCTCAAGGGCCAGGAAATCCCGCTCGGGGCGAGGCTGCTGGCGGTCATCGACGCCTGGTTCTCCCTGACTCGCCAACGACCATTTCGTGCCGGGATGTCGCCTGTGGCGGCCTTGGCCGAAATCACTTCTCACACCGGAAGCCAATTTGACCCCCAGGTGGTGCGCGAATTCAAGGCGGTTCTGGTGACTGATAACCTGCTGGGCAGTGACCCGCAAAAAACCGGACCCCACGCCAACTGATCACAGGAGACGGCATGTCGGCAAGCAAACGCATTCTGATCGTGGACGACGAAAAACCCATCGTCACCCTTTTGGCCCAGACCTTCGAGCAGGAAGGCCACAAGGTCGAAACGGCCACCGATGGCATCGACTGCATGAACAAAATGGCTTCGTTCAGTCCGGATGTGGTGATCATGGACATCATGATGCCGAAGCTCGATGGCGTTGATACCACGCGTTTGATTCGGCGCAACAGTGCCTATGCCAATATTATCGTCGTGGCGCTTTCGGCCCGGGCTGATGAAGAAACCCGCGGCCGCATGAAAAAAGCCGGAGCAAATCTCTTCATGCGCAAGCCTTTTGTGATCGCCAAACTCGTCGACCGTGTGGGCCAGATGCTGGGCGCCCGTTCGGGACTGCGTTGAGGTGAAATGATCTGATGAGCTCCCACGCCCTATCCATGCTGGCTGCAGCCGGATTCTCGATACCGTTGGCGTTTGCCGCCGTGACGGTGCCGGGTGCGGTGGCTGTCCTGTTGGTATTGATGACGGGGCTGAGTGTGTGGGGGACCATGACCTGGTGGCGGATCCGGGCCAGTCGGCAACGCCTGTTGGCCCGCAATGAATTGATGTCGCAGGACAACGAATCCCTGACCCGTGAAATTCATGCCGCCCAGGCGGATCGCGACGAAGCCAACGAAGTCTTGGGCCTGCAAAAAGGCAAAACCGATGTCCTGCGGATGCGCAGCCGGACCCTGGAAAAAATTCTCGCCATTTCTGCCCGCATGAATGCCACCCGCAATCCACCCGAGTTGATGGACCGCATCGTCACGGCCGTCGAAGAAATCATCGGCTTCCGCAAGGTCGTGCTCTACATCTGGTCGGATGTGACCCACACTTTCGAGGCGCGGGCCTTTGTCGGAGTAACGCGCAATGGCATGGATGCCCTCGGCGCAGCGCAGGTTCCTGAAGTCGAATTCCACCGCCTCAGCCAGGTGAAACACCGTTTCAGCAATTGCTATCTGGTGCGGGGTGACGACCGCGAGTTGAGCGAGACCAACAGTGATCACGATTTTAATGGACTGCCTGCAGTCGTCTCGCGCGAATGGGCGGCGGACCTGCTGCTGGTGGCGCCCCTGATTTCCGCTTCTGGCGATACCATCGGCTATCTTAGCCTGGATGATCCCGAAGGCAACCTGATTCCCGGCATCGTGGAAATCCGGCAGCTGGAATTCCTGGTGCAACAGGCCACGACTGCCATCGAATCGGCGGATGTGTACCAGAAGTTGGCGCGCAACAATGCCGAGCTGAGCGTGGCCAGCGAAAAGCTGGGCAGTCTGGCGGATATGAAGAAAAACTTCATCGCCAACGTGAGCCATGAACTGCGCACACCGCTGACATCCATCTCGGCCTATACGGAATTGCTGCAGAACAACATGGATAGCCTGTCCGGCGATTCGCAGGACGAATTCCTCAAGGTGATCCACGCCGAGAGTCTCAAGTTGACGAGCATCATCAATGATATCCTGGAATTGAATCAGTTGGACAACGGCCGGCCCAGCCTGGTGCACGAAGACACCAACGTGGCAGCCTTGGTGCGGCGCCTGGATGATTCCTGGAAGAGCCGGGCCCTGGAGCGGGATATCGACCTATTGGTGGAGACCGATCACGATGAAGTGGTGATGCCGGTGGACAACATGCTCATGCAGCAGCTGCTGACTCATCTGGTGGGCAATGCTTTCAAATTCACGCCGGATGCTGGCAAGGTGCACATCCGGCTGCAGGAATCGGGCACGGCGGTGCGCCTGACGGTGGAAGATTCGGGCATTGGCATACCTGAAGATAAACTCGGTGAAATCTTTGATCGCTTTTTCCAGGTGGATGGCTCGACTACTCGTGAACACAACGGACAAGGAGTTGGCCTGGCCCTCTGCCATGAAATCGTGACCAACCACGAAGGCCGCATCTGGGCCGAAAACGTGGAAACAGGCGGCACCCGGTTCACCGTATTGTTGCCCCGACGGCCGGCAGTGATGCAGCCGACTGATCCGGAAACGCTGGTCAGCCTGCCCTTCGAATCGGGCGAGTTCATGCAGCGGTTGATGCTGTGGGTGAGCGAGAGTCTGGGTATTCAGATGGCGACGCTGCTGGTGCCGGACAAGGACCAGGAACACCTTTCGATTCGGGCGGCCATTGGGTTGTCTGAAGCTGTGGTCCAATCGGCCCGGATCCGCCGGGGCGCGGGTTTTGCGGGCAAAGTTTGGGCCACCGGCCGCACGCTTCTGG
>JADGEP010000425.1 GCA_016744275.1 Candidatus Krumholzibacteriia bacterium
GACCGAGTGCGGCCCCCTGATCAGTTATTCGGTCTTCAACGACCAGCCGCCCACCGGCAGCGTGGGCCGCATCGTGCCCACCATGGAATGCCGCATTGCCGACAAGAACGGGGAAACCGGCATTGGCGAGGTTCAGGTGCGCGGCGCCAACCGCATGCTCGGGTATTACCACGACGAAGAAGCGACCAACGAAGCCATCGATCCCGACGGCTGGCTGCACACCGGCGATCTTGGCCGCATCGACGACGAGGGATTCCTCTACTTGACGGGCCGCTCAAAGAACATGATTCTCACCTCTTCGGGGCAAAACGTCTTCCCCGAGGAAATCGAGTCCCAGCTCAACAACCTGCCCTGCGTCGAAGAATCTTTGATTCTGGAGAACGAGGGCAAGCTGGTGGCCCTGGTTTATCCGGACCTTGAATCGATTGATAAGGCCTGTTTGCAAGGCCGCCAAGTGGAAGACATGATGGAGGAAAACCGCAAGTTCTTGAACTTGAAGCTGCCGGGCTATTGCCAGATCGGCAAGTTGAAGGTTCTTTATGAGGAGTTCGAAAAGACACCGACGAAGAAAATCAAACGACGTCTCTACAATGCATTTTCCTGATAGGAGCAGTGGATGAAGATCAAGCAGAAACCACAGGGTGAAATCATGGTGCTCGAATTGTCGGGCAAAATCATGGGCGGACCGGACTTCGACAAATTCAAAGGCGAGATCGCCGACAACATCGAAAAGGGCTTCAAACACGTCGTTCTGGACATGTCGGGCGTGCCTTGGATCAACTCGACCGGTCTGGGCATCCTGATCACCGGCTACCACTCCTTGAAGGCCGCCGAAGGCTCGATGTCGATCTGCAACGTGAAAGAACGTGTGCTGAGCATCTTCTACATCAGCCAGTTGGAAAACATTTTTAAGGTTTTCGAGTCCATGGAAGACGCCTTGGCCAGTTTCGAATAGCCCTACTGTTAATTGTTTGACGTCCCTCTGCCCTCTGGCAGGGGGATTTTTTTTTGGTAACATGCAAATAGTCGCCGTCTCAAACCATACGTAAACCATCTCCATTGCGAATCGGGCCTCAGGTGCCGGTTTGTTTCCAGTCTGTGCGATTTCAAGGGGGACAAAATCATGTCCAAATATCAAACTATCACCGTGACCCTGGGCCTGCTGGCTGTATTGCTGCCACTGGCCGCCAGCGCCGATGTGACCACCGATCAGCCCCGGTTGAGCATCGGCAATGACCTCGTCTTTGGTGGACGACCGGGCAGTGCTGCCAAGACCGTGGTCGTCGACACCCAACTGGTCATGGGCCCGTGGGGCAGCGGAGCCCCCTACAACGGACAGTTCCAAACGCCCGGCGGCGCCCCCAGCTGGAACGGATGGACCAGTGTGGACCTGACCCAAGGCGACACCGTGCGCTGGCAAGTCGATCCGTACCACGCCATCAGCGGCGTCTACTCCGCCTGGTGTGGAGACATCTCGTTTGCTCTCTGTGAAAATGGCGATACGGATGTTGGTGGCTATGGCAACAACTGGAATGAAATCCTCGAATGGCGGGGGACGGTCAACGACGCCCTGGCGCCCACCAATCTGACGATCAATGCCGTGGTGAACCACGACAGCGAACCCGGCTACGACTTCAGCTACCTATCAGTCGTTCAGGCCGGACAAATCAACAATCTTTGGACCGGCGACGGGCGGGCCCAGAACGTCATTCTGGCTTCCGACACGACCTACCTGCCGTCAGAATATGAAGGCGACAACCAAGACGAAATCGTGGTCCAGTTCCGCTTCATTTCCGACGGCGGCTATTCCGATGAGGACTGCCAATATTCCGGTTCGGGCGCCCTGCAAATCGACGACATTGTCATCGCTTCGGACAACGGCGCCGGCTACAGCCATGATTTCGAGGACGGCACTCTGGGCCAATTCCAGGTTGTCTTTCCGCCCGGCGTGGGCGACTTCGCCAAAGTCTGGTCCGGACTGCGCGTCCTGCCGGGATTCGAATCCAGCAACTCTTCACCCAAAGTGGCCTTTATCGATGACGGTCTGGTCGTGCCCGGAACCGGCGGCACCGAATGCATCAATTGGTGTTACGGACCTGGTGGCTACATCGTCAACAACACTGGCGGCCTATCGGGCCCCGACAACCACCTGCACAATGTGATCAACTCCCCGGTCATGGCTTGGCCTGATCCTGCATACGATGGTGCGGAGTTTGCCTTCGACGTTTGGCGGCACGAAACGCTCGCCTTTGATTCGCCAGGAGTGTTCTTTTTGTGGAACATCCGCACCACCGACAGCGTCGCCCCCGAGGCCATCGAAGACGCACCTTGGGTCGGCACCAATTTCCTCTTCTACGGCGGTCCCGACTGGCTGCGCCAGGTCAACCCGGTCAGCGAATATACCGTGCCGAACACCCGCTGGGCCCAAGTTCAGTTGGGCGTCTATGAAGCCGGATTTATTTGGGGATGGGACGACATCGGCGGCACTCCGGCGCCCTATTTTGACAACGTTCGCCTTTCCGCCTACCCACTGTATGGCCCCACCATAACCGCCACAATCACTCACCTGCCCCACGACAACTTCCCCGAGAGCGGAGAGTTGGACCTGGTCAACCTGGGCCAAAACAATGTGCGGATCGACATGGGCCAGCCCCAGGATCTCTACACCGGTTCCACCACACCCGGTGATTCCATCGTGATCAAGGTGGTGCCCCAGCGCGTCGGCGCGGTTGTCGTCGACCCCCCGCGCATGTATTGGAACCTGCAGCGCAACCCCCTCTTCGACGCCGTGCGCAGCTCTGGCTTGCCGGACAACGGCTATGTTGAAGGCTGGCCGGTGATGCGCCTGGGCAACCCGGTGCCCGACCAGTTCGCCTTTGACCTGCCGGACAGCGGGTTCCTCTTTCCCGGGGATTTCCTCTACTACTACTTTGAGGCCAGTGATTTCGCCAATGGCGAAACCCAGACCATCACCATGCCCGCCGACACCACCGGTTTCAGCAATTTTGATGACCCCATGGCCTATCCGCCGATCTACAAACTGCACGCTCTGCCTTCACTGCGCAGCAACCCCGCTCAGCCGAGTGAAATCACCCAACCTGAGATCCTGTTTTGGGACGACGCCAGCGCCCTGGGCAACCGCGACGAATGGTATCAGGCCTACGCGAATCTCGGCCTGATTGCCGGCATTGACTATGACGTCTACTACACCAACAACCCCACGGCGCAGACGGGACATGGCCTGGGTGGGCGCTCAACCTCGGCGCAGTTG
>JADGEP010000426.1 GCA_016744275.1 Candidatus Krumholzibacteriia bacterium
GATAGGGCCCCTCTGGACCAATGGTCAAGAGGGGCCTTTTTTTAGGTTGTGAACCACGATCTGGCGGGTGAGCGCCGCTGATTCCCATGCAGATTGAAGGGTGTAGCGGCTTTGACCCACAGCGGCTTGTGGATTACTATCCATCCATGAAAATTTTGCACGTGGGGAAATACTACCCGCCTTACCGGGGTGGCATGGAAACGGCGCTCCAGAATCTGGCCGAAGGCCAATTGGACGCGGGATGTGATGTGTCGCTGGTGACCGCGGGGCACAGCGCCGTGGACAGCCGCGAGGTGATCTGCGGGCCGGCCAGTGGGCGCCAGGGCACCTTGCTCCGCGCGTCGGTGCGTGGCGTTTTTAACTCGCAGCCGCTGACGCCCAGTCTGGTGGGGATGCTGCGGCGAGAGATGGCCATTTTCCGGCCGGACATCGTGCACCTGCATCTGCCCAACCCCTTGGCAGCCGCCGCTTGGTTGGGACTGGTGGCCACGGGGTTGCCGGTGCGGACGCCTATGGTGGTTTGGTACCACGCCGACATCACGCGCCAAAAAACGGGACGCCGCCTGTTGCAGCCGCTGATCACCGCTTGCCTGAATCGGGCCGCAGGAATTTGTGTGTCTTCGCAATCGCTGGCCGATCGTTCGGCGGTGCTGAGGCCGCACCGCAAAAAGGTGGCGGTGGTTCCTTTTGGCATCGCCGCCGAGCCCTGGTCAGCCGTCGAGCCGGTGACCAATGGGGCTTTTCTCTTTGTGGGGCGACTGGTTCCCTACAAGGGGGTCCCGGTTTTGTTTGAAGCTCTGTCTCTGGTGCCTGAAGCCGAGTTGGTGGTGGTCGGTGAAGGGCCCGAAAAAGACAGTTTGCTGAAATACGGACAGGACCTCGGGATTCTTGACCGGATCCGTTTTGCGGGCACCCTGGATGAAGCGGCCATCGCCGAGCACCTCGGCAAGGCGCGGGCATTGGTCCTGCCCAGTATCGACGCCAGTGAAGCTTTTGGTCTGGTGCAATTGGAAGCCATGGGCGCGGGCGTGCCTGTCATCGCGACGGACCTGCCCACCGGTGTGCCGGAAGTTGGCGTGCCCGAAGAAACGGGTTTTCTAGTGCCGCCGGGTGACGCCCAAGCCTTGGCCGGCGCCATGGCGCGTTTGCAAAACGACACAGCGCTTGCGGGCCGTTTGGGGCAGGCTGGGCGCGCCCGATTTGAGGCCCGCTTCAGCCGGGCACGCATGGTAGACCGTTTGTCGCACTGGTATGATAAGGTCCTGGCCGCGAGCCAGTCGTCAAAGGAAGAATCATGAGTTTCGGATTTGCTGATCCCTGGCACGCGTTCTTGCCTCGCGAAGGAGGGCATGTTGTGGGTTTCATGGGGTCTGGCGGCAAGACCTCACTGCAACGGGCGGTGGCTGAAGTCTACGTTGCCGAGGGCGTGCCGACACTGCTGACCAATACGACGCGGTGCGAGGTTTTACCGGAAGTGGTTTCCTTGGAGTTGTCGGCCCTTGTTGAGGCTGACCCCGACAACCTGCCGGCTTCTTTTTACGTGCACAACGGCGAGGTAGAGCCGGGCAAGTGGGCGGGGTTGTCCCCGCAGCAAGTCGACGATCTTGGCGCCCGGTTTGCCGACCGGGTATTGTTGGTAGAAGTCGACGGCGCGGCCAAATTTCCCCTCAAACTCCACCGACCCGGCGAGCCCGTGTGGCCGGCCCGAACCTCATTGGCACTGATGGTCATGGGTGTGGCGGCGGTTGGCGGCCAGGCCGGCAAAAGAGTTCACCGCTGGGGCCAGATTCCCTTCCCCTCGTGGGACGGTCTGCCGGACCATACGGTTCTGGAGTGGAGCCATCTGGTGAAGTTGCTGCTTGATGATGGCGGCTATTTGGCCCAGGTGCCCGCAGGCGTGCCCGCGGTTTTGGCTTTGACGGGGCTGGAAGAACAAGACGATTCCATCGGCCTTTTTGAATTCGTGGGCAAGGCCATGGACAACTCCGCATTGCCGCTGGCGATGTTCTGCACCCAAGGGCCGGAGGGCTTGAGCCTTCGCACCGCCTTTGCTGAACGCGCGGAAGACACTTCTTGAGTTCCCGGGCCGATGGGGTGGTCATCCTGGCCCGCGGCGCCAGCCAGCGCATGGGCCGGCCCAAAGGGCTGTTGCCTTGCCCGGGCAGGGAGAGCCAAACCTTTCTCGAAGTCATCGCCCAATCATATGTGGAATTGGATTTCCCGGTATTGGTGATCACGACACCGGACCTGGTGGCTGACCACCGACAGTTGGTGGCGCATACGGGAAGATGCGAAGTTGTTGGTCACTTGGGGGGCGGTGAAACCGCGCGCACCGTGGAGTTGGCCCTGCGCGCGTTGGATTCCCGGTTGACTCACCTCTGGGCCCATCCCATTGATTTGCCTTTGGTGACCAAGACGACTCTTGAAGAGCTTGAGAATCACTCGCGGCAGCGTCCGGCCAGCCTGGTGCGTCCGAAGTACCAAGGTGTGCCTGGGCATCCGGTCATCTGCCCGGTTGGGGGCTTGATTCCCTTGCGCGGGCATGGGATATGGCAGAATGCACCTATGAGAGAAGTGATTGCGATGTGCCTGGAGTTGGGTCACATTGAGAAGTCTGTACAAGTGCCGGTGCAAGATGTTGGCGTCGTGAACGACTTCGACACACCTAACGATTTGAAACGGCTGGGGCACGAGCCACTCGCGGAGGATCCTGATGGCAACGCCTGACAACGAAGATGTGACCAACCGCCCACGCACCGGCCAGTCGGATCGGCCCGGTGAAGTCTATCGGCGTCTGGCCTGTATGGTCGACACCGGCGAAGAAGGCGTCCTGGCAACAGTGATCGCCACCCGCCTTTCAGCGCCGCGACACGCGGGCAGCAAAATGATCGTCCATGGGGACGGCTCATTGACGGGCACGGTCGGCGGCGGTTCGGCCGAAGCGCTGATCGTCGAGCGGGCCCTGGGGGTTTTGGAGACGGGCCAATGCGAAACGGTGCCCATTGATCTGGCTGGAGGGCACGGCGTTTGTGGCGGATCCATGGAAATTTTTCTGGAGCCGGTCCAAACCGCGGTGCCATTTTACATCATTGGTGCGGGGCATGTGGGGCAAGCCCTGGCCACTCTGGGGCAAACTCTGAGTTTCCGGTTCACCATCGTCGACGACCGGCCTGACCTGTTGGCCAATGCCGGCGCGCTGCCGGGCGTCAGGACGGTGCTGGCGGGACCAAAAGAGTTGGGCAGTGTCCTGGCGATGCCCACCAGAGG
>JADGEP010000427.1 GCA_016744275.1 Candidatus Krumholzibacteriia bacterium
CCCCACGGTTGAAGTCGACGTCTTCCTGGAAGACGGCAGCGTGGGCCGCGCCGGCGTGCCCAGCGGCGCCTCGACCGGCGAACATGAAGCCATTGAATTGCGCGACGGCGACAAAGGCCGTTACGGTGGCAAAGGCGTGCAGGATGCGGTGGCCAACATCAATGACCTTGAAGAGGAATTGACGGGCATCGACGCCACCGACCAGTTGTTGGTGGACCGCATCATGCTGGAACTCGACGGCACCGAAAACAAATCAAAGCTGGGCGCCAACGCCATCCTGGGTGTTTCCCTGGCCGTGGCCAAGGCGGCCGCAGCTTCGGTGGGTCTGCCCCTGTACCAGTACATCGGTGGCGTGCAGGCGCGCACCATTCCGGTGCCCATGATGAACGTGCTCAATGGCGGCTCCCACGCCGACAACAACGTCGACATCCAGGAATTCATGATCATGCCGGTGGGCGCGCCCTCTTTCCGTGAAGGCCTGCGCTACGGCGCCGAAACTTTCCACGCCCTGAAGAAAATCCTGGGCGAAAAAGGCCTGGCCACTTCCGTTGGTGACGAAGGCGGCTTCGCCCCCAACCTGGGCAGCAATCGCGAAGCGCTCGACTACCTGATGATGGCCATCGAGGCGGCGGGCTACAAGCCTGGCGAAGACATCGTGCTGGCCATGGATGTCGCCGCCAGCGAAATGTTCAATGACGGCAAGTACCACATGGAAGCCGAAGGGGAAGACTGGGAAGCTGATCAACTGATCGCCTTTTACAAGGACCTCGTCGAGAACTACCCCATCATGTCCATCGAAGACGGTCTGGACGAAAACGACTGGCCGGGCTGGGGCAAGATGTACGAAGCGATCGGCAACCGGGTCCAGATCGTGGGCGATGATCTGCTGGTCACCAATACCAAGAAACTGCAGCGGGCCATCAGCGAAGGCTGCGCCAACAGCATCCTGATCAAGCTGAACCAGATCGGTTCCCTGAGCGAGACCCTCGAGACGATCGAGATGGCCAAACGGGCGCGCTACACCAACGTGATCAGTCACCGCAGTGGAGAGACGGCCGACTACACCATCGCTGATTTGGCGGTGGCCACCAATGCCGGTCAGATCAAAACCGGCTCGTTGTGCCGCAGCGATCGCATCGCCAAGTACAACCAGTTGCTGCGCATCGAGGAAGAATTGGATGATTTGGCCTACTACCCCGGGCGCAGCTGTTTCTACAACCTGAGCTAGAGATTCTCAACGGCCTTGAAGCAAGGAAGGAACCGGCTTCAAATGAGGACCAACAAACCTGACGCACGCGATGGCTTTGTTCGCGGCAACCAAAAGCAAGGCAACGCCTTGGCGCAACGCTCACTGGTGGCATTGCTGGGACTGGGCCTGGTCGGTCTGGTGGTATTGGTGCAGTTTGGAGACAACGGCATATTGGCCTTCTTCAACCTCCGGGGACACGAAGCTGAATTGCGGCAAGAGGTGGCCCAGCTGGAAGCGGACAATCAGCAAATGGATGGCCAACTCGAGGCCTTGGCTGATGATCCGGAAGCCTTGGAGAAGCTGGCTCGTGAGAAACACAACATGCGCCGACCCGAAGAAGAAGTGCTGATGGTATTGCCGAAAGCGGAAGCCGACTGAGCGGTTTGTGCCGCATAAAACAAGAGGGCCGCCCGGCATATCGGGCGGCCCTTTTTTAGTTCGTAACTACCTGAGTCTTGTCGCCGGCCTGACGAAGCTAGTCCATATACTTCACGGTCGTGGCGAAGAACGTCATCTCTTCCAATTCACCTTTCGTTGCCGATTCGACATCCACCGGAGCGGCGCAACTGCCGGCCACTTCTTTGGTCTCTGTGTCCTCAGCATGCTCAGCGTCCTCTGCGTGCTCAGCGTGATCTTTTTCATCCTTGTCGCCGCAGTAGTCCTTGTACTTGGCGACGACAAAACCGGTCATCATCACTTTGGCGCCATTTTTCTTGGTATCAAAAGTGAAGGCATCGTCTTTGGCGCGCACCAAGGTGAACAGGTTGCCCTCTTCGTAGTTGCCGTCGGCGATCCACATCTTGCAGCCACTTTTGCAAGCGCCCACGATGGTGCCCTCGACCGTGATTTCCGCCCCCTGGATGGTGCCGACATCGGCGGCCATCGTCTCGACCGTGTAGACTGTTTCGCTTTCGGCCGCAAAACCCAGCGTTGCGCACAGGCTCACCAGCAGGGTCGCCAGGATGATCGTCTTCAGGATGCTGTTTTTCATGCTTCTCTCCCTTTTTTGATTTCCGATCAAAAACGCGCGCGGCGCCTGATCTTGAAATACATGACAATGCCGGTCACCGATAAAATGGTGAAACTGGCGGCGATCAGGTCGTAAAACAAGGGCCCCCATGTGCCCAGGATCTCACCGGTATGGAAGTCCGTGACCAACCAATTCAGCGGCACACTGTGCGCCTCATTGGGAAAGAGGTCGGCCAAGCCCTGGGCTTCGCGAACGTCATCCAACCGCTGTTGATAAGCCGGCGGCAGGATTTTCGTGGGGACACGAGTGGTGTCCATCCAGCGAAAATCATGGCGGTGGTTCAACAAAAAGCCCGTGATCGAAATGAAAAACATGCACACGCCAACAAAGAGTCCAACGGCCTTGAAATAGCCGAAACTGAACATGTGTATTTTGCGCCAGGTCTTCATCCCGCAAGCCTTTGGTCAGATCAGATGGACATCGGTTTGACGGACATGTGATCCGCACCCACTTCGACAACGTTGGAGCAATTATAATGCATCGGCAGGCAATGGTGAAATGGTCTGTTCATAATTTTGCAAATCTTTGCCATGCCGGGCCCTGTTGGACTTGGGAGTGATTCTCAGCCTCTTTTGAAGCGTCGCCGCCCCCATCCGGCTCTTGACCGGATATTCTTTCTCCGGCTTTCTTGACAGCCCCCATGGCGCTATCTATATTCCCCGTCCTGCCGCAGGGCGGGTCACGAAATTCGAAATGGATGCGGGGTGGAGCAGTCTGGTAGCTCGTTGGGCTCATAACCCAAAGGTCACAGGTTCAAATCCTGTCCCCGCTACCAATAAATGAGAAGGTTCGGTTATCCCGGGCCTTCTTTTTTTTTGCCCGTTCATTTTTACAAACTTTGTTCTATCCTGCTTTGGTTCCTGCTGGTCAGATGATTGTTTATCCCCTAAAATGATTCTGGCGCTCCCAGCTTGAGCGTCGATTTAATATTCAACGTCGCTTTTATATTCAGCGGTGAAAGGACAGCCGATGACACAGTCGCGAGG
>JADGEP010000428.1:0-1239 GCA_016744275.1 Candidatus Krumholzibacteriia bacterium
GGCTGACAGATATCAAACCGCACGAGCCGCCTTCACCCTCTGGTGTGAGAAGGCTGAAGTCTCCGCCATTCATTGCCTAAAACAGATGGCCAAAACCATATGAAAGGCGTCGCAAGTTTTTTTCTGTAAAAGTGGATTGAGGTATTTGGCTGAAGGTTGAATTTTAGGTTTCTACTTTTTGTTATTTGGTGTTTTCGTTTTCTGTTTTGAGGTTGAGATTCTCACAAGCGTTAGATGTTCGCATGCGTTTTCGGTGGCTCTCAGGCAGGGAGAAAACGGTAAATCCCTCGGGGATATCCTCTTCAGCCCAGGCAGCCACTTCGGCCGGGCACCTTTCTCCACAATTGGATCAGAATCAGAACGGCATCGAAGATCTGCTCGAGCAGTGGCTGGACGGTCACGCCCAGTGGGAAGATTTGCGATTGGCCACGCGGCCGGATGCCTATCAAATGCAGCAGTCGATATCTGCGGCTGAGAAAGCCGCTTTTCCCGGGGGAATTGCTCCCCATAGCGCGGTTTTAGCCGCCGGCCGATTGCGGGTTTTGTGCCTGGGAGCAGCGGCGGGTCAATTGTCCTCTGCCCGGGATGCGGCCACCAAGGCGGGCACCTGCCGGGTTGTGCACAATCTGACGCGATTTGGTGGGGTCACGGTCCTGGATGTGGATGACGCCGGATTGCGCGCCTTCCTGTCCTCCGATCCTGACTGTGCAGTGTTGTTGGACCGCGATGGCGTGCCGGCGCTGATCAACAGCCGGCACCTGGTGGGAGTGGGGCGGGTGACTTCGGGCGATTTGGATTTGGGCAACGATTGGTCGGCAACCGTGGCGATCATCGACTCGGGTATGGATTCCGCCCATGGCGATCTGGGTGATGCGCAGGATGATGACATCGACGGGCCGGCGCCCAACGCCGGAGACGCCGCCGATTGGTTTGACGCAGCAGGCGGTTGGCCACTTTTTTCCGGACATCGTGTGGTCGGTTGGCAAGACGTGAGCGATGACTTTCCCGACAGTAGGGGCCCTTGGGACTACCACCACCACGGCACCGCTTTGGCTTCGGTGGTTGCCGGCAGTGGCAGTATCGACGAGGACTATCGGGGCATGGCTCCGGGCAGTCGGTTGACCATCGTCAAATTCTACGATTTTGACGAAACCTGGCATGCCTGGGCTGGCGACTTTCTCGCGGCCTGCGCCTGGACCCTGGACAACCGGGACACCTACCGCATCCGTACCGTACTGA
>JADGEP010000428.1:1249-3248 GCA_016744275.1 Candidatus Krumholzibacteriia bacterium
TCAATTGGGATGTGGATGCGGGCATCAGCCAGGCAATGGCGGCCTTTGTCGACGCGGGCATCATGCCTGTCGCGGCGATGGGCAACTATGGTGACGACCCTGCTGGCCCGGGCTTTCCTGCCTCTTTGCCGGATGTGCTCGTTGCCGGGGCTTCCAATGCCCAGGGTGCAGTGAGTGCTTTCAGTGGTCGCTCCGCCGCTGGGATCATCAAACCTGACTTAATCGCACCGGGTGGCGGACTGTTGCCGGTTGGCGGCCGCATCGTCGCTGCTGACAACGAGCCGAATGATTCTTACAGCGGCCGCTTTGGGACCAGCCTGGCGGCAGCGCATTTGGCTGGCGCGGCGTTCATGCTCGATGAAATCCTCGTGGAAAATGGAGTGATGCCCGCTATTGGCAGGACGGGCGTGCAAGCCCGTCAAGCCGTCTTGAGGCACACGGCGGCGCACGTTACATCGGCCGAAAATGCATCGGGTGTTGGCACGACTCCCTTGCCCGCATATGCCGGGCACGACCCGGCTCGCGGGTTTGGCCATTTGCGCCTGGATGCGGCGGTGCATGCCATGACCGACCCACTGTTCCCGGGAATCGATCAGACCGATACGCTGAGCAATGACTGGCGCAAGCCGGTGGTGACCCGCCGGCTGAATGTCAGTCCCGGTGTGCGATACCTTGTCGAAGCGGTGCCGTCCGGCAGTCTGGACATCAGTCTGGATATCGTGGAAATCAGTGGCGTGCCGGGCGCAGACTCGGAAGAGGTTGTCCGCATGAACCTCAACGGCGTGGGCGTGTCGGAGTTCACCTATTTTCGCCCTGAAAACGAATCCTGGAGTTTTCTGACCGTCAAACGTCTTTCCGGATCGGGATCAGTGGTTGTACGCCTGATCGAGGCGGACTCCTTTGTTGAACAAGGGGCGGGCCTGGTTTTGCCCGGAGTTGGCACTGGCGCCCCGAACATGGCGAACCTGTCTCCATATTCCGGAATATCGTTGGTGGTCCCATCCCGGGTATTGGTCGACCCCGTGGCGCGCTCCCTGAATGTGACTGATGTGACGGGCACCTTCCGGCCCGGATGGCCCGTATTTGTCTTTCCCAATGGCTCCAGTCAGGGCGGCCTGAGCCAGCCGATGGTCCAGAATATGGACGGCGTCTCCGGCGATGAAATCGTCGTCGCGTCAGATTTCGGTTCGGTCTATTTCTTCAAAGGCAACGGCGCCCTGGAGACTGTCGATCTGGCCCTCAACCGCCCTTTGACAGCGCCGGTCGGATTCCGCAACGCCGTGGGCGGTTGGCGGGTCCTGGTGGTCGATAAGCTCGGCTGGTTGCGCACGTGGTCCTGGAATGCTGCGGTCAACGCGCCGCCGGAACTGGACCGTGAGGTTTTTGTCGATCACGAATTGCCCCTGCCGCCAGCGGCAGGACAGCTGACCAGCACCGGGGGCGAATCACTGGTGGTGGCATTTGCCGACGGCTGGGTGGGAGTATTTGACGAGACCCTCAGCCTGCGAGCCGGATGGCCCAAAGACCTCGGGGTGGCGCTGGAGGTGGGGCCGGTTCTGTGCGATCTCAACGGGGACGATCAGCACGAAATCATATTGCCAGTCCGGGACGACGTTTCGGGACAATTGCAGATGAGGGTTTTTGATGGGGCAGGCAATGCCATGCCGGGCGATGGGGCCGTTGTGCCTTCGGCTGCCGGAGGCCCTTGGTTGAACCTTTCGCAGGCGGTGGTTTCGGGCCGCTATGACACCGGAGAGCTGAATGTGGGTGTGGCCGGTCTGTCCAGCAATGGGCTCGCCGGTGATCAGGCGGCCTGGTCGTTTGGCCTGGGGCACATATACGCCGGCGGCAGTGTTGGTGTCACGGCATTCCCGGGATTTGCCGTGGAGGCTTCGGCGGATCAGGGCGAGTTGCAATTGGACAATCTGCTTTTGCCGACGCCTCTGGCCTGGAATCAGAGCGGTGGTTTTGGCACCGAAGCATCTGCGTTGCTGCACAT
>JADGEP010000429.1:0-525 GCA_016744275.1 Candidatus Krumholzibacteriia bacterium
GGTCAGGCGCACCATCATTTCGGGCGACGAGCCCACCAGTTGAAAGTCGCCAAAATCGAGGAAAAAGAGGTAGGGGCTGGGGTTGAGGATGCGCAGGGCGCGATAGATCTGGAACGGCGAAACCTCGGTTTCACCACTCAGGCGTTGGGAGAGTACGATCTGAAAGGCGTCACCAGCCAGGATGTGTTCCTGGGCCTGCTCCACGATTGACATGAATGCCTCGCGCTCGAAGTTGGAGGTGAGGCCGGCGCTGGGATCAGCTGAGGAGTCCGTTCGGTCCACGCGCCCGCGCTCACGGCGGGCTTCCGGTGGCAAGGGTTGGTCCAAGGCGTGCAGCACGGCTTCGATTTCAGTACACGCCCGGGCGTGGGACTGATCCGGTTCGCCTTCGCGGGGCACGGTCAGGATTTCGATTTCGCTTTTGACGTGGTCAAACACCACGAGGGTGCGGGGAAAGATGAAGCGGTAATCGGGCAGGTCGTCGGCGCTGCCTGCGGGCAGGGAAATATTCTCGAAGTATTTGAC
>JADGEP010000429.1:535-3236 GCA_016744275.1 Candidatus Krumholzibacteriia bacterium
ACGATGTCGAAGCCCACGTAACCCACCGCACCGCCAAAGGGCGGGGGCAACATCAGGTCTGGATCGTGCAGCAGAGTCGAGGCCGCAAGTTCACTCCGGATCGGGCCCAGGGGGTCGTGCGGGTCGACCGGACATTCGCTGGCACCCAAGCCTTCACGCCGGGTGTGAACCACGCCGTTGATCAGCTGAATATCCGTTTCGGCCGACAAGCCGATGAACGAGTGCCGGCCCATCTGCACCCCGCGCTCTACGCTTTCGAAAAGAAATGCGCTGCCGCCGGCCTGGCTGTTCATGAACTGTTTCAGTTTCAAATACACCGAAACCGGGGTTTCGAGGTCTGCCGGTATCGTGGTCCGGACAGGCACATTGAGTCCGTCCCGGGTGCGTTCGACATAATCTATTCGAGTCGGCGAAATCATCGCGGCCTCCACTTTAGGTGTGGTTTCTCAGGCTTCGCGATCCGGCAAATGGGGATAAAAAAACCACCATCTGCACGGATGGCGGGTCTGGAAACGGGTCGGGTTCTTTTCTCAGTCAGCTCTGATCAGCCAGTCTGTGAACCTCCCGTGTACGCAAACGCGAACATCCGGGCACTTTTGTAAGTGCGCCACTGCCACCATCGAGAGGAAGAGGTTTGGATGTTGTTCGGGCACAGGGTCACGGTTCTGGCATCCTTGATGGATCTTGACGAAATAGGTCTTCTTTTTAGAACTGAGATGATGATATATCAGGAATACCCAACTGTCAAGGCGGCAACAACTGGAAAGGAGATGGCGCTGGTGACCAAGGCGCGCGTGTGTCATGCTTCAACGGCGACATTGGGGCAATCTGACTAAACGGGGGAAGCCGTGCGGAATCTGGGAACAGGGATTGTATTGATGCTGGTGTTGGCCAGCGGTGCCATCGCCGCCGAAGAGCCGGCCGATCTGGTTTCCGAATATGTGCGCCTGGTCCTGGCTGGCGAAACGGCCGGTGCAGCGACTCTGTGGGCGCCCGAATATCTGGCGGAATGCGCCCGGTTGGGCGTCGTCTATCTCGGCGCCACCAATTCCTACGACCTGGCTTCACCATTGCACACTCAACTCAGTGAAATCCGCAGCGGCCGGATGCGCCTGCAAATTGGTGTGGCTGATCTCGAAGGCACCGACTTTGTGGTGCCGGTGCAACTGCTCGGTGGCCCGGCGCTACCGCCATTCGAATACGCCGTGGTGCGGGTGGGCGAGCAGTGGAAACTGGCGGGACGTATCTGGGCCGCCGGGCGCCACTGGCCCCGCGTCGAGTCCGAGTTCGTCATCTATCACTGTCAGGATCCGACCCAACTGACGGCTTCGGCGCGCCGGAACCTGGACGCTCACATTGCGCAGACCTCAAAGTTATTGGGAGAGTCGACCACCCGGCTGGCAGCATTGCGCCACAGCAAAATTCTCTACTACCTGGCCGACGAAAACACCGTCGCCCGCTTGACCGGATACCCGACCAAGGGCATGGCCGAGCTGGCCACCGGGTTGGTCATCAGCAGCCATTTTCCTCACCACCATGAATTGGCTCATCTGCAAATCAACCACGCCCTGCAGAAGGCGCCCCTGTATCCCTTGCCGCTGTTGCAAGAGGGGGCGGCCTGCCTCTTGGGAGGACGCTGGGGGCGGGCACCGCGGGTGATCAAGTACATGGGCTGGGTCCACCACAACCTGGGGCTGGTCAGCTTGCAGGATATCCTGACCCGGGATGGTTTTTACAGCGCCGCCGGTGGCCCCGATGCCACCTACGCCGCCGGTGCCGTGCTGAGCGACATGATTGTCGCCCAGGCCGGATGGTCGGGACTCTTGGAGTTGCAGTCTCTTTTGGCCAAGACAGAGCAGCCCTGGAGTGCCGAGGCCATCGCCGATGAACTGCTGCGGGTTTGCGGCTGGGAGTCGGACTCGCCGGTGGTCGTTATCCAGGAAAAATTCGAATCCAAGCTGCTGCAATACTTCCGGGGCGGGGTCGAACCATTCCCTGGTGAAATGCACGCGAATGTGGACAGGGTCTCGCTTCGCCAAGGCGACGGATGGTTCGAGTTTGTCGTGCCGGCGGGCGATGACCCCGTGGCGATTCTGCCGACTGGTTTTTTGGCTGAGGAAGGCGTTGTCCACAGCTCCTTGTTCGACGAAGTCATGCGCGGCTTCACCTTTGAGGGCCAACCGGTGGGTATCCGTTGTTCCGCCTCAAGCATCAGTGTCTACGACTTTTCGACAAACCGCCTGCTGGCCGTCTGGGCGGGCGACTTTTCCGGCGAACCGCAAGGGGCCCGCAGCGGTGAAGGGCAAATCAGATTCCGCCTCTTGCAGGGCGTTCTGCCGGATGCGCTTTTGACCGATGGCTCCTGGGTATTGGCCCGGCCTTGATCGGCAGTGTCGGCAGATCTGCCGTTGGGAAATCGAGGCCAACGGTGGTATCCTGATAGTGCAGGAGCGTAGGGGGGCGACGGCCTGCGCAGCAAATACGGCATTCACACCAGTCCAGATTGCGGTGCAAAAACCATGTCCAGCACTTTTGGTAAACTGTTTCGAGTCACAACGTTCGGGGAGTCTCATGGGGGCGCCGTGGGCGCCGTTATTGACGGATGCCCTCCCCGCCTGCCCTTGGCGACCGCAGACATTCAAGCACAGTTGGACCGCCGCCGGCCGGGCCAGAGTGCGCTGACGACCGACCGTCAGGAGGC
>JADGEP010000042.1 GCA_016744275.1 Candidatus Krumholzibacteriia bacterium
GCCGGGGAATTGATTGGTTGCCTGATTTGACAATTATATTGTCAATATGAGGGTGTGGGCGCAGGCTGAATCGGCGTTGTTTGAAATTAATGACAATAAGGTTGTCGACTGAGCGGAACGGGTGTATTCTCTCCTCAACCCCAACCTGGGAGCCGCTTTGACCGCCAATCGCCAAACTCTGTTCGCCCTCGGCGAATTGATCAACGTGACCCGTTCGTTGGCCGATTCCCTGAAGGACACCGCCCGCCTGCTCCACCAGGAAAACTCTCTGTCGGTTTCTGAACGTTCGATCCTGCTGGATCTCCGAAAGCACGGCCGCCAGACGGTGCCAGACCTGGCACGCCGTCGTGGAGTCTCCCGCCAGTACATTCAGACAACCGTCAATCCGCTGCTGGAACAAGGCCTGCTGGAGGCCCGGGAAAATCCGGCCCACCGGCGCTCCAGTTTTGTCGTGCTCACAGAGGCGGGAACGCAGCTGATCCGGCAGGTTATGAAAAAAGAGGGGGCTTTCATGAACGGGCTGGCGCGAAACTTGGAAGCCGAAGAAATCCGGCAGGCGACCGAGACGTTGGCTCGGGTGGAGAAGTTGATCGGTCGCGAATAGGGCTCTTGCCTGGATTTGTTCGCGCACCGTACCTTCAAGGGGTGTTTATTTCGGTATTCAAAGGGGGAGATATTGCATGCGCCATTGGATTCTTTTTCTATCCACGATTCTTGTTCTTTTCATATCCGCTGATCAAGCCGCTGCATTGGAGCCTGGCGCATTCGATTTCGAATCTGGCCAGTGGATGGGTGGCCCTCAGTCAACCCTTCAGGCTGACACGCTGGTGTTTCACGGCGGAGCCTTGTCGGCGCGCATTCAACGGGATGCCGAAAGCGAAGGGGCGTTCAGTGCCCTCAGTTTCCGGGTGCCTGCAGACTGGGACGGTGAGACCATCGAATTGCGCGGCTGGCTGAAGAGCGAAGAAGTCGCGGGCTGGTTTGGCATGTGGTTCCGGCAAGACGGCAAGAGCGGCATGGTGGGCTTTGACAACATGCAGAGTCGCAACCTGCGCGGGACCACCGAATGGACCCAATACAGTATCAAGTTGCCCCTGAACCAGGGCGCGCACACCCATGTCGTCGGTGCCCTGATGGCCGGCACCGGCACCCTGTGGGCCGATGATTTTTCTCTTTGGATTGACGGCAAACCATTGGCTGAGGCCCCGGCGGTGGTGCGCGAGCCAACGGTGCTCGATACCGATACGGAGTTTGCGACCGGATCGGGCCTTGATATCAGGGACCTGACTTCAGCCCAGGCGGACCACCTGACAATGTTGGGACAGGTGTGGGGTTTCCTGAAATACCACCACCCGGCGGTGACTGTTGGCCAGTACCAGTGGGACTTTGAACTTTTTCGAGTCCTGCCCCGCATCCTGGCCGCTTCCGATCGTGAAGATGCGCAGCGGGAACTGAACAACTGGATCGAAGGCCTGGGCAGCTGGGAGCCCTGCGAACCGTGCGCGCAGCCGGCCGTGGATCCGGCCCAAGCGGCCAATACGGACTGGCTCAACGACACAGAACTGTTGGGTGCAGAATTGTCGGGCCGGCTCAAGGCCGTGTATGCCGCCCGTCCGGCGAATGAGGAACAGTTCTGGGTCGACCTATTCCCTCGCGTGGGCAATCCGGATTTCAGCCGCGAAATGGCCTACGGGAATCTGAACGAATTGGATGCGGGCTACCGCCTGCTGTCCTTGTACCGCTTCTGGAGCATCATCGAATATTGGTGCCCCAACCGGGACATCATTGGTGAAAACTGGGCCGATGTGCTGCGGGAATTCGTGGCGCCGATCGCCTTGAGCAATGAGGCCAGGTCTTACCAGCGGGAGATGTTCAAGCTGGTGGCCCGCGTCAACGACACCCACATCAATTTGACCGGTGCCGACAAGGTAAAGCCACCCGAAGGCTTGGCGCAGGTGCCGGTGGCGATGCGCTGGATCGAGGAACAGCCGGTGGTCGCCGGGTGGCGGCATCTGCCAGGTGGCCCAGGCACGGGGTTGCAGATTGGTGACGTGGTCCTGGCCGTTGACGGCCGCCCCGCGGCCAATTTGATGGCGGAGTTGGCCCCGTATTATTCGGCTTCCAACGATCCCCACCGGGCCAAGCAATTGGCCACCGCCATGCTCAAGGGGCCGCTTGGACCCTGCCAACTTCGGGTCATGCGGGGCGATAAAGAGATCGACCTGACAGTTGATCGCATGGACTACACCATGTTTGATCATTCCCTGCACCGCTGGCACACCTTGCCCGGTCGAACCTATCGGCTGTTGGCGCCGGGTGTGGCCTATTTGGCCCTGGAGGGCGTTAAAAGAGATTCAGTCTCCACTTGGATCGAAGATGCGCTGGCTCACGATGCCCAAGGCCTGGTCATCGACTGCCGTGCTTATCCCGGTGACTTCCCCATCTTCAAACTGGGTGGGCACCTGGTGTCTGAAGCAACGCCCTTTGTCGCGTTCACCGTGGCGGACAAAAACAATCCGGGCGCGTTTGTGTGGCGCAAATACGCCACGCTGTTGGACCCCATCGCGCCTCATTTTTCCAAGCCGGTGGTGATTCTGGTCGATGAGATCAGCCTCAGCAGTGCCGAATATCACGCCCTGGCTTTCCGGGCCGCACCACAGGCGATCGTCATGGGCAGCACCACCGCCGGGGCCGATGGCAACATCTCACGTCTCGTCCTGCCGGGTGGGCTGAGCCTGGCCATCAGTGGCATCGGGATTTTCGATGCGGAACAAGGCCCGACCCAACGCGTGGGCATCGTGCCGGATGCTGTCAGGAAACCGACGGTAGCTGGAATTCGGGCCGGCCGGGACGAAGTTCTGGAGGCGGCGGTGGAACACATTCTGGGTCGACCTGCGAGGGAATCTGAGGTCAGCTCGTGGTGATCGATATACGCGGGCGGTGGTCCCAATAGGAGGCTAATCCTTGGATCGCCGCTGCTCCTTCAACCGTTCAACAATTGCTTCGGCCTTAGTGGACATCCCTTGCAGGTGGCTCTCGTCCAGCACGATAAAGAGCGCTGTGCCCTCGGCATAGACGACCTCGCCTGCGCGGTCACGCAGCACGCCGCGCGTCTGCACCTTGCGCCCCTCAACCGAAATGATCTCGGCTTCCACCACACAGGCCGTGGCCAACGGCAGCATGTTTCGAAACGAGATGTCGAGGTTGGCTGCGACCACCGGATGGCCGCACATCCAGGCCACGCCACCCATGGCCTCGTCCAAAATGGCGGCCATGGCACCGCCGTGCACGTGATCGGGTGGGCCCTGGGCGCCTGGTCCAAAAAGGATCTTGCCGAGCAACTGGTTCTCTTGTCCGCTGCGGTAGTAGCGCACGCGGAAGCGGTGGCCAGTGCGGTCGCCGGAAACGAAGGTGTCTTCGAGGGCGAGGAAAGGCAGGTCTGCCGCGGTGCAGTCCTCATCCGGAGATTCAAGCCATTGATCCTGATCGCTGGACATGCGCGCCCCTTTTTGGTCACCCCTGCAACTGACGGCCCATGTGGACCTTAAAAATGAATTCGCATTCCCAAAGCGTCAAGCCAAATGGTCGCCGCCGATCGGGGCCAGATGTGCTACATTGCCATCTGCGAAACAACCTTCATCACATTTTGCCCGCGAGGAAAATTCATGCTTTGGAGTCGCCGCGTTCTGCCTTTGGTCATCGCCCTGCTGGTTCTGATGGGATCGGCTCAGGTTTTTGCCGCACCCATGACCGCCACCCAATTGCTCGATATTGAGCAGGTCCGCACCGCCGATCTGTCGCCCGACGGCAAGTTGGCGGCTTACACCGTCAGCCAAAATCGCTCTCTGGACGACCCCGCCGGCGGCGCCTGGTCGCGGTTGTATGTGGTTGAATTGGCCACGGGAAAAATCCGGCCCTTTGTGGTTGGTGACGTTTCGGTCAGCAGTGTGCGCTTCACGCCCAACGGCGAGTTCCTCAGCTTCACCCTGACCCGCGGCGAAGAGGCCAAGAAGCAGGTTTGGGTCATGCCCGTCGACGGCGGCGAAGCCCAGGTCGCCACCGACAGCCCCACCGGAATTGGCGCCTACGCCTGGGGGCCCGATGGATCCACCTTGTATTACATCGACACCGATGCTCCCAGCGATGACGAAAAGGCGTTGAAGAAAAAAGGCTTCAACCTGAGCCACTTCGAAGAAAACCTGAAGCACCGTTCCATCCGCCAGGTGGCTTTCACTTGGGGCCAGAAGCCGGGAGAGAGCACCGCCCTGGTCGAAGGAATGGCCGCCTGGAGTGTGAAAGCCAGCCCGGACGGCAAGTGGTTGGTCTTTGGCGCCAGCGAGCGCAATCTTATCGATTCCAAGTACGTGTTCCAGGACGTCTATCGCCTGAACCTGGCCAGCGGCCAATACGACCTGATCATCGACCTTCCGGGCAAATTGGGCGGATACGCCATCAGTCCCGACAGCAAGTCTTTGGCTTGGACCGGGGCCGCCACCCAGCAGGATCACTCCACCAGCAGCCTCTTTCTGTGCGACCTGGACGGCGGCAACAGCGCCAACCTGACGCCCGAAAAATTTGAAGGCCACATCCGCAGCGTGGCCTGGCGCGACAACAAGACGTTGTTGTACCAATCCGATGAAGGTGTGTTTCCCAAGTTGAGCCTGCAGTCGGTGAAAAAACGCACGCCAAGCCGCCAGATCGCCCTCGACAGCTTTGCCACCGGCGTGATGGTGGGCATGCCCAGCAGCCACGCCGGCGTGAAGAACATGGTGCTGGTGGGGCACAACGGCACCACTCCCCGCGAGTTGTACCTGTGGCAGGGCAAAAAAGACCTGAAGCGCCTGACCCACCACAACCCGGAGTTGGCCGAGATCGATTTGGGCGAGCAGCGGGTCGTCAAATGGGCCGCGCGCGATGGCCTGGAAATCGAAGGCATCCTGATGCTGCCGGTCGGTTACAAGGGCGGCACTTTTCCCCTGATCGTGCACGTGCACGGTGGACCGGAGTCGAACCATACCAATGGTTGGTTGAGCCGTTATTCCACGCCCGGCCAGGTGCAGTGCGGCAAGGGCTACGGCATGTTGCTGCCCAACTATCGCGGCAGCACCGGACGCGGCCTGGACTTCGCCATGGCCAGCTACGGCGATCCCGGCGGCAAGGAATTTGACGACGTCGTCGATGGCGTGGACCATTTGATCGCCGAAGGCATGGTCGATGCCGACCGTGTCGGCGTCATGGGTGGCAGCTACGGCGGGTACGCCACCAACTGGCTGACGACCTACTACAGTGAACGCATTGCCGCCGGTGTGGCCTTTGTGGCCGTCAGCGACCTGGTGAGCAAGCGCTTCCTGACGAACATTCCCTACGAAGACGAGTACGTGCACATCGGCGTTCCGGTGCGCGAAAGCTGGGACTTGATGCTGGAACGCAGTCCCATCAAGTACGCCGAGAAGAGCAAGACCCCGCTGTTGATCCTGCACGGCAATCGTGACCACCGCGTGCACTTCAGCCAAAGCCAGGAAATGTTCCGGGCCATGAAGATGGCGGGGCATCCGGCGGTGCGGTTGATCTACTATCCGGGCGAAGGCCACGGCAATACCAAACGGTTTGGCCGGGCCGATTTCCTGAACCGCAGCATGGCCTGGTTTGACCATTACCTGATCGATGGCAATGCCTGGGATGGCCCGATGCCGGCCCTGGATATCAGTGAAGAGTTGGGATTGTTGGCGGACTAGTTCGCCTGATAAATGCGCGGGCGGCAGATGTTTCTGCCGCCCGCTTTTTTGTGCCCGGAATTCAGAGGCTGAGCAGAATGATGCCGCCCACGGTCATCACCATTCCCAGGACTGTTTTGGCCGTCAGGGCCTCGCCGTCGATGGTCAAAGCCAACAAGGCGCCAAAGAGGGGTGAAGTGAAGGCGATGGGCATGACCCGCGTGATCGAGCCGCTTTTTAAGGCGGTGTAGAAAAAGAGCATGCCCAAAGCACCGGCCACCACACCACCACCAATGACCATGTACAGCAGCGATTTTGTGCCCGCCTGCCCCAATTCTTTCCAATGCGGAGCGCTGATGGCGCCCAGAATCACCAAGGCGACGGCTGTGCGGATGGTGATGCCCAACTGTGGCGGCAGATTGCCCAAGTGCAGCCCGCGCTTTTCAAAGTATCCGCCCAGTCCCCAGCAGGCGGCGGTGAGCAGCGCAAAAACGATGGCTTTCAAAGGCAATCTCCTCAGATGTTTATTTCAACATCATGATTTTTTGGTGGTCGACCTGGTCGTCGGATTCCAGCCGCACGTAGTAGGCGCCGCTGGCCACAGGCCGGCCCGCATCGTCGCGTCCCTGCCAAGCCACGCTGTTTTCGCCGGCGCTTCGTCGCTCATTCACCAGAACTTTGACCAGGCGGCCGGTCAAGTCAAAGACGGAAACGCGGACGGGTTGGTCGTGAGCCAATGAGAACCGAATCCGGGTCTGGGGATTGAACGGATTGGGCACGTTGGCCAGCAATTGAGTCTGCACCTGAGGCAGGCTTTTGATCGTCACGGCGACGGCCGGGCTGCGGCTCAGTTCGACGCCTTCGCGCACCACGCCGTAGCTGTAGTTGAGGACCGTCCCGCCGGGATAATCCGGGTTGTCGATAAAGCGCACCGTGGTATTGGTGGCCACCAGGGGAGCGTCGGTCAAGCGGTCTTCGTGGCCTTGGGGATCTTGCCGGTAGACATGGTAGCGGTCGCCTTCGGCGGCACGATTGGGCCACTCGAGTTCAACCCGTCCCTGCAGCTGCACGGCCTGGGGTGAAGGTGTCATCACGCTCACGGGTTCTTCGCCGTAGCCAAATATCGGGAAGGAATAGCGTTCCCCGATGGTCAGGTTGCAGTCCAACGGCACCGTGGCCACCGGCGTGTAGGTGACATCGATGGCGACATGGCTGCTGTCGGCGACCACCACCTGTCCCGAAATGCCGGTCAACTGCAAGGTGGGATCGAAGCACGACAGGCCGATGTTCAAATACCGCGAGCCGCCACAGCTTTCGACGTAAAACGTGCGCGTCAACGATTCGCCGATGACGACCGGGCCAAAGTAGACCACGTGCTGCCAATCGGTGCCGCACCAGGTGCCGGTATTGCCATTGACGGTTGCGGCGATGGGCCCGCCGTTGACCGGCTCCAAGGCCCGCAATTGATCAGGCTCTGCGGCGTCGATGTAAACCATCCGGTCGGGCACCGATGCGAAATAGATCGGCTCCAAAGACAACTCAATAGGCACGGGATATTCGGTGACCAGGAGTTCGAATGAGGCGACCATCACCGGTCCACCACGAGGCAAGGGAGAGGCCAGCCCCACGGCAAAATTGGGCGGCGACTGGGCGTTGATGGCCTGGCCTTCGATATGCCACGATGTGGCCACGCCTGGCCCCGCAATATCCACCGCACATTCCCAGGCCAGGACACCGCCGGTGCCCATCACCTCGGAAATCACGATGTAGCCGGTGACCGCTTCAAAGGCTGCGCTGGTGGTGGCGTGGGCCTGGGAGTAGTTGGTGTCCCAATAGATTCCGATTTTGTCTTGGGCCGAAGCGTTCTGCGCCGCAAAAACAGAGGCGGTGAGGACCACCAACAAAACGAAGAAGAAACGGGATTGGGTCGAGTGCATGATAGTTCCCCCTGAAAGCTGAAGTTGAAGGAATCATATCAGATTCACCGGAGAGGAACAAGGTGCCGCGGCCCTGTCGGCCCTCAATCCGCGCGATAGTGGGCCATGGCAGATCCCGCCAGCCATCCGGTGGTCCAGCAGGATTGGAAATTGTAACCGCCCGTGATGCCATCGATGTCCAACACTTCGCCGGCCAGAAACAATCCCGCACAGACCCGGCTGCCCATGGTCTTGAAGTCGACTTCTTTGAGAGGCACCCCGCCGCAGGTGACAAACTCTTCCTTGTTGGTGGCTTGCCCATTGACCTGAAAAACACACTGCCCGACCCGGCTCGTCAGTTTTTGCCGGGCCTTCTTGCCCAAGTCCGCCCACCGCGTGTCGTCTGCGATTCCGGCCGCCTGCACCAAGGCTTGCCACAGCCGTTTGGGCAAATCCAAGGGGCAGTGCGAAGAGACTTGTTGTTTGCCGTGGGATCGGGTTTCCGCCTGCAAGCAGTCGTCGATTTCCTGGGGGTTCATTTCCGGGCACCAGTTCACCAGCACTTCAAAAGTGAAATCGTTGGCTGCAAGATGCCGCGCTCCCCAGGCCGAAAGGCGCAGCACCGCCGGGCCGCTCAAACCCCAATGGGTGACCAGCACGGGGCCGGTCTCTTCCAGTTTTTTAGCGCCCACGATCTTGATGTGAGCCCGAGGCATTGCCACGCCTGCCAGATCACGCAGCACCGGGTCAGAAATGCGGAAGGTGAACAAGGAAGGCACCGCCGGGATGATCGTATGCCCCAGGGCGGCGGCCAGGTCGTACCCACTGCCACTGCCGCCGGAGGTTTGTCCGCCGGTGGCCAGAAGCACGGCCTCAGCCTGTAGGGTTGTGCTGTCCGTGAGGTCCACGACAAATCCACCGTCGGTTTGGGTGATCAGGGAAACGGTGGCGCCGGTGCGCAGGTCGACACCCGCTTTTTCGGCGGCCTGCCGCAGGCAATTGACGATGGTACGGGATCTGTCGGATTCGGGGAACATCCGGCCGTCGGGTTCCGTCTTCAAGGTGACGCCTCGGTCGGCGAACCAGGCGATGGTTTGTTCGGGGCCAAAGTTGTGGAAGGGGCCGCGCAATTCGCGCCCGCCGCGGGGGTAGCGCGTGACCAATTCCCGCGGGTCGAAACAGGCGTGGGTCACGTTGCATCGCCCGCCGCCGCTGACGGCCACTTTACGCAAGACATGGGCAGATTTTTCAAGCAGGATGACGGGGCGCTCGGGCGCTTCTTCCCGGGCCCTGATGGCCGCGAAATAACCAGCGGGGCCGCCGCCGATGACGATCAACATGTTTTCTCCCGTGCCGGTGGAATCCAATGCTTGAGAATAGTCTGCGGAAGTGGAAAAATCCCGAGATCATTTGGCCAACAAGAAATGGGCGCCGAAGGAGAATACGATGAAGTGTACGATGCTACTGGTTCTGATCCTGTCGATTGCCGCGACCGGTTCTGCCTTGGCGATGGAAAAAAACGGGGGTCTGGCGGCCAGCTATGTCACACCTGATGGCGATTTTGATGATCTGGTGGACCCCGGTTGGGGCCTGTCCGCCATCTTTGATTATAACATGGCCCAGATGGTGGACATCAGCGGTTCGGTGGGCTGGTACCGGTTTGGCGGCACCACTCGGCCTTCGGGATTGCAGACCGTACGCCTCAACGTGTGGGAGTTCGCCGCCGGGCCCCAGTTCGATTTTGGCAAACTGTACCTGGGCGTTGAAGGCGCCTACAGCACAAATATCGACGAGTGGGGCTTTGTGCCAAACATCGGCTTCCGCAAAGACCTGATCGATATTGGCGTGCGCTACAAGATGACCGAAGACAGCAACTACTACGCCGTGCGGGCGGGGTTCTTCTTCTAGACTTTTAGCATTAGTCTTCGAAGCGCCCAATGCCCAATTCAGCCATGGCCTGCAGCAGCGTATCGTGCTGCGGGCCGTTGCTGACCACCACACCCAGATTGTTTTCCAGCTGATAGCCTCGCGTGAAATCCAGATCGGCTCCGAGCACATCAGTGACCCGGCCGCCGGCCTCGGTCACGCAGAGCACACCCGCGCCGTGATCCCAGATTTTTTCACGATACTTGTTGTCGCGGGGCAGACGCAAGTAGGCTTCGGCCTCGCCCCGGGCCACGGCGGCGTATTTGGCCTGGCTGTCCAGGCGGGCGGGCTCGGCGGCAATGGCCAGGCGGGCGGCCAAGCGGGCTGAATCGCCATGGGCTGAGTGGGCGGCTTCCACGGACTCGCAAAACCGGATGCGGCTGGCTTCCGTCTGAGAACTGACTGTCACCCGCATCGGTTCCGCTTCGCCAATCAGGGGCATTTGCCAAGTGCCGTGCCCGCGGATGGCCACCAGAACTGTGCCGTCGCCGCGCTCGTCGGCCAGGCTGGGGCCCAGATTGGGGCAACCCAATATCGCCAATTCCAGCTCGCCCCCAACAACCAGAGCCAGGGCAATGGCGTACTGTTGGCCACGCAGAAAGCCCTTGGTGCCATCAATGGGGTCGAGGGTCCAGAAGCGGTCGCTGAAAGTTTGGGCACTGCCGTGGTCAATCCAACGGCAAACATTCTGGGCATCGGCATCAGGCACATGCGCCGCCACGTGGCCCACCACCCGTTCGAGCATGGCGGCATTGCCCGCCTCCAACAGCACCGCGGCGTCTTCTTCGCCAATAACCGGATCGTTGGGAAAAGCCTCATTCAGGGCGCGGCAAATCAGCGCCTGGCTGCCAAAGTCGGCCACCGTCACCGGGCTCTTGTCGTTCTTGGCCAGTGCGCCCGGATCGATTTCGGCTTGCACTTGGCGGCAAAGCTTGCCGGCCATCTGGACAGCGGCCAGAGCGGTGTTCATTTCGGTGGCGAAGGCATGGCTTGTCCAAAATGCGGTCATGAGGGCTCTCCGGGATGGTCAGGGACAAATGGTTGCCGGGATCGGTGGCGCAGGCTAGTTTAGTGGCCACACCTATGCCGGACAAGTTTTACTGGATCAAGTCACATGCATGGTAGACCATCGGGCACGAATTCGCCCTGTGGTGTTTTTTGTCGGGGAGAAGACTCATGAAACGATTTTTGATCACTACTGCGCTCATGATGGCGCTGATGGCCTTGATGGCGCTGCCGGCGGTGGCTGATGATCTCAGTGGCCGCACCGGTATTGGTGGCGAATTGGGCATCCAGAAGTTGATCGGTGGCGATCATGATTACTCGAATGTGGACCAGAACCTGGGCCTTTGGCTGCGCCATGGATTCACGCCGAAGTGGTCCCTGGAAGCGGGAGTGGACTATGGCTGGGTGCGCCCGGGAGCGACCCAGGGCGAAGACGCCGGTTTCACTTTCGATTCCACCCACGCTTTCTACACCACCATGCTGAATACCTACGCCGGCGCCCGGTATCATTTTGCGCCCGACAAACGCTTCGGCCCCTATGCCGGCGGTCGCCTGGGTGTGATGAACTGGCAAGTGCGGGATGAAAATGGCGGCGACTTTGGCGCCTTTCCCGGCGGCCCAACTGTGGCCGGATTTGACCGCACCTGGGCCCCCGCTGATCTGGAAGGCACCAACCTGACCGTTGGCCTGACCCTCGGCGCCGAGTATTTCCTGACCGAGAGCTTCAGCCTGGACCTTGGTGGACGCTACACCTACATCGTCGACGACAATAAGGACAACATTGGCACCAGCGCTCTCTGGGGTGCCGGTGAAGCCGACGTGAACAGTGGTCGCTGGAACATCTTCATGGGCGGCACGCTGTACTTCGGCGGCTCCAATGATGACGACGGTGATGGGATCGAAAACCAATTCGACGGCTGTCCCAACGAAGCCGAAGACTTTGACGGTTATCGCGATGAAGACGGCTGTCCCGAATTCGACAACGATTTTGACGGCGTGCTGGATGGCGACGACAAGTGCCCCCTGGATGCCGAAGACTTCGACGGCTACCGCGATGATGACGGTTGCCCGGATCCGGACAACGACAAGGACGGCGTGATCGACGCCGATGATGAATGTCCGGAAGAAGCCGAAGACATGGATGGTTTCGAGGACCAGGACGGCTGCCCCGACCCCGACAATGACGGCGATGGCGTGCTGGATGCCGACGATAATTGCCCCGATACGCCTGCAGGCGTGGATGTGGGCCTGGACGGTTGCCCGATCGTGGCTGAAATCAAAGACGAGATGGTGCTCGAAGGCGTGTCCTTCGCCCACAACTCGGCGGACCTCACCTCGGCTTCGTTCGAAGTATTGGATCAGGTTGTTGAATCGCTCGCTGCGTACCCCGGCGTGCGGGTGGAAATCCAGGGCCATACCGACAGCACTGGTTCGGCCGCCTACAACCTGGACATTTCCAGCCGCCGGGCCGCCTCGGTGATGAACTATCTGGCGGGCAAGGGCATTGCACCCAACCGCCTGACGGCCGTGGGCTATGGAGAAGATCTGCCCATCGCCGACAATACCGTGGCCAAGGGCCGGGCTGCCAACCGGCGCGTGGAATTGGTGCGCATCAACTAGGCAATTGCTAGCCAAAGAAAAAAGCCCCGGTCATCAGACCGGGGCTTTTTTATTGCAGGACTATTCCCATTCGATGGTGCCCGGTGGCTTGCTCGTCAGGTCGTACGCCAATCCGCTGATGCCCGGCAGGGCCGTGATCGAGTCACGCAACTCGGCCAACAACGGCAAGGGCAGGCGGGCGGCCGTGGCGGTCATGGCCCGCTCGCTGTGGATCGGTCGCAGGATGCACAACTCACGTCCTTCGCCATCGATCTCCACCGGCACCAGCACCGTGGGGCATTGCCACACTTCGCCGTACAGATTGTGGCGGCGCAAACCGTCCATCATCAAGTGGTCGCATTCGCGCAACAGATCCAGCCGATCTTTGGTCATCGTGGCGGCCAACAGTTTGAAACTGCTGGGCATCTTGTTGGTCAGATTCCAAAGGGTGCGATTGATACCGGTCACGGTCTTGAAGATCGTGCCCGAAGCCTCCGCCAGGGTGTCCCAGTTGGCCGAACCATGAATCAACACCGGATGTTCATAGGAGCGCAGGTCCGCCTTCACGCCCACCGACTTGATGGGCAACGGCACGGCCGTCAGTCCAAAGGGTGTCATGGCATCAGTCACCGCCGGGGCGATGGTCGCCAGCGCGTCCCCATCCTCGACCTGCCCATCGCTGCACAATAACCGCACTCCCAAACCGGGGCCGGGGAATGGATGCCGCCAGATCATGTCGTGAGGGATGCCCATCTTTTCGCCCAACTCGCGCACCTCGACCTTGTAGAGGTCGGCCAAGGGCTCGATGACCTTGCCCGCGGCGATCATCTCTTCGATGATCGGCACCCGATTGTGGTGAGTCTTGATGGTGTCGGCGCGTTTGGTGCCACCGGTTTCGATGGTATCGGGGTAGATGGTGCCCTGGCCCAGCAGGTGATCTTCGATACCCAATCGCCGCGCTTCACTTTCGAAGACCTCAATAAAGGTGTCGCCGATGGCACGCCGCTTGGCTTCGGGCTCGATCTTGCCCTCCAAGGCGCCCAGGAAGGCGTCGGTGGCGTCGATGAAGTGGAAGTTCTCGCCCAGTCCCAGGTCTTCAAAGAGCTGGATCACACCGGTCGATTCGTCTTTGCGCATCAGGCCGTTGTCCACGTGCAGGAGATTCAGGCGTTCGCTGCCCAATGCCTCGGCAAACAATTTGGCCGCCACCGTGGAATCGACCCCGCCGCTGGCCAACAGGAAAACCGAATTGTCCCCGACCTGGGCCCGGATCTTTTCGACCTGTTCGTCGACATAGCTGGCCATGGTCCAGCTGGGGTCGCACTGGCAAATATTCAAGACGAAGTTGGCAATCATCTGGTCGCCGTGCAGGGTGTCGTCCACCTCGGGATGGAACTGAAAGCCATAGCGCTTCAGTTTGTCGCTGCCGATGGCCGCAAAATGATGCGGCGCGCTGCCTTCACCCAGCAACGTGTGGCCCAGTTCCTCGAAATCCGGGCCCACGCCCGTGACCGAATCGAAGTGGCTCATCCACACCTGCTCGATCTTTTCCAGGCCGGCAAACAGCGGGTGTTCGCGGTGAATATGCAGGTCGGCGTGGCCCCACTCCTGCTTGCCGTTGATCACGGTGCCGCCGTAATGCTTGGCGATTTCCTGGTGGCCAAAACAGAAGCCAAGAATGGGCACATCCAAGTCCAGGATGCCCTTGTTCCAGTCGTCATCTTCGCCAAATGAGGCCAGGGCGGGGCTGCCCGAAAGAATGATGCCTTTGTAGCCCGCGAAGTCCTCGAGGGAGTCTTCGGGCTGGCGAATTTCCGCCAAAACCTCGGCTCGGCGCACTTTGGTGGCGATGAGGTGGGCGTATTGCCCGCCGAAGTCGACGACGGCGATTTTGTCGTGGTGGCGTTGATTCTGCATGAGACCGTCCCGGTGAGGGGTGGTGGGGGCGGTGCCGGAATATGCGGTTCCGGCAGATTTATGGGCCATATTTAACAGAAATGGGGGGCAGGGGCAAGGGCAAGGACAAGGCCAACGTGGCGGTGGCCGGCAAACCTCAGACCGATCGCCGCAAACTCACCACTTGGGTTTTTCGCTGCCAAGGCATACCCGCCGCCCGGCCCTGCCAGACTTCCACGGTCTTCCACTGCATGCCGTTGGGTTTCTGGATCTGGGCTTTGACGACCCGGCCGTCACGCACCTCTTCGACCATGCGGTAGTGTCCGCTCAATAGGCCCAGAATCACGACCCGGCCAGATCCGACATCGGGCCAGTAGGCGGAAATGCTGCCGATAGTCATCTTGACGGGACCGCTGTTCATTGCCGCTACGGTCACGGTACGGGAGAGGGTTTTTTGCGCCTCGAACCGGATGTTGGCCCCATGTTCAGTGGCCTCCAACTTGGCCTCCAATTCGGGCAATTGCTGCTGGATGTCGTCCAGGAACAATCCTGGCGACAGGGGTGCAGCTGGAGGAACGGCCGAAGGTGCAATATCCTCGGCCTGCCGCGTATGATTTCTGCCATCACGGCGCCTGACAAAAGTCGCTTTCACCCGGCGCGAAAAGAACATATAGGGGACCCATATTGCTCCGTACACCAAGACACGAAAAATCTGCGCCACATTGTCGATGATATCGTCGCCATCAAACGCGCTGCCGGCGGCGGTCAGGTAGATCGCCAGATCGATGATGGACCACACCGCCAGGCCGATCACGTGATAGATGAACAGGCGCGGCAGGGACGTGCGGCGGGTGATAAAATGCACGGCCACCAGCACGCCCATGACCAGTGAAGTGCATCCGGCCACGATTTCCAGGGTCAGCAGCGATAGCAACACCGACGGGTGGTCGCCACCGGTGTCGGTCATCAGGGCCAGCCAGACATCGGCGTCGAATGAGTCGCCCAGAATGAATGTGG